>NZ_JARGEJ010000059.1:0-24751 GCF_029211245.1 Robertmurraya sp. DFI.2.37
TGTCTTGAAGAAAACGAATAAACAAACACAGCAATTACTTAAAAATCAACTATCACAATGGGTTACAGGTTTACCCGGTTATATTAGGGCTTACCTGCCTGATTTGGTCTGCGAAAGTTGAGTTATTTATTACTTAAAGACCTTTTCCTTTTCATCCATCCGAAGTAACCATGCAACAACTTCAATACTTCTACCGAATGATCATCTACTTTTTGCCATAACTGCTCGTCTATTTTCTTTCTCTTTTTCATTTCCAACATGATTGCCCGTAATTGAATAATGGTGGATTTAGCTTCGTTTAATTTTCTAAATCGTACTTTCACATTTACTTGTGCAATTGCGGCCGCAATTTTGATTGAAATGATAACAGCTTTCTTTCGAATTATTCTAACTTCCTTATCTATCAAATCTTCCTTGCACAAATTTGTTGCTTGATTAATTGCCATTGTTAAATTGATGGAACGGCTATAAAGATTGAAGGTACGGAAGTTTTCAACTTTAGTCATCAAGACACTTCCTTATTTACTTTGTTATTTTTTAGTTCCACTTGATTCATAATTCCAATAATTAAGTCTAATATCTCACCGCCAATTTCATCTAATCGATGATACTGTTCTTCTGTTATAAAGTTTTCCATAATCGCCATGTCAATAAAGGCTTTGCACTCTGAGATACTACCAAGTGAAGTATTTAAACTTAGGAGCTGTTGAGAATATGAAGTGTTTTCTAAATTTCCGAGGTTTTGCAGGATGGATTTTGATGCCCTTGTAATCTGGTCAACTTGATTATTCTTCTCTGATGGAGGATATTGTTCTATTATAGTGAGAATAAAATCGTTGAAAGTGGTGGTTTTTTCAATAAGCTCCGATATAGTAATTAAAGGTTTATCAAATTTTTCTACTATTTCCTTCATATTGTGATCATCATATTGAAGATAATGTTCAATTCGATTCATCATCCCAATAATCATTTTCAATATTTCCTCCGCTTTCAAATCAACATCGGTGTATAAGGATTCACTGATATAACCTTCCATTCGAGCGATATCCAAAGTGGATCGGCATTCAGCTAACTTACTTAATGCCATGTTTAAATGGCTGTATTCCTTTTTATAGTAGAAATTCGTATTGCCCTCAGCCAAGTTACTTACAATACTGCAACTGCTTTTCCGTAACATATCACTCAGGTTTTCTTGCTCGAATTCTGGAAAAACCTTAACTATCGCATACACTACCTTCCGAAACAAAAGTGCCTTGCGATAAACCTTTAAGTCTCTTACATTACCAACATACTTTTTAATTGTTTTCATGGATGTTAGCCTTCTTTCTTGTCATTTAATATAAAATTTTATAGATGGGATTGTTAATATTCATTTTCATTTTCGTAATAAAATGCCGAAGATCATATGCTTAGTAGATTAATTTAATTGGGGGTGTAGGGGATTACGAATATCATCGTACTCTTGATATTCTCTATATTCATCGAGGAAATTATTTATGAGGATTTCCTCTGCCTTTGTCATATCTGGCATGTCTTGCAAGCACCAAATCAGACCTTCAATAGCCACTGATTTCAAGTGATACTCAATATCTATGATGTTATAGTAAGCTCTCTCCCTTACATTTCGATATTTCATACGTGTTCTTTCAACTACAATGTTCATAGACGTGTCCTCCTTCCTTGTATATTTTCATATTATTTTATTCGCAAGCCTCCTTCAATGGATTTTCTGTCGAATAAAGTTCTACCTTTAGATACAATCAATTCTGATATTACTTAAATTCATACTCTGTTCCCTGTTTCTAAAATAAATGAATTGTTTTAGCCTAAATTAATACCGCTATCCCCCTAAAGGGATAAACTCTATGCAGAGCCTTTCATCCCTTTTAGGTTATTAAGTTTTTCCAATTTGGATTGCCTTTCCATTTCAACTTTGGAAACTCTACGCCTTAACTGTGCAATTATTTTGTTAATTGCATCATATTTGTCGAAATGATCTTTTCGATCTTCTACACTTTCCTTACGATAGACATGATAATATGGCGTTTCATAGGAAAATTCCGTTGTTGTATAAAACGATTTTAATGAACCATCCTCCAAAATATACAGCTCTTCCTCCTCAAACTTATCGTAACTACTTGTAACCTCATAGTTAGTCCGCCTTGAAGATACCAATAAACCACGCAATGGATATTCTTCCTTCTCTATACCTGCTTCTGTTTTTTTCTCTCTTACACAAAACTTTTCATATTCTAATTCGCTACTTGACATTTTAACAATTTGGTAGAATGCTTCATTTCCGACTTTCTTTATTTTTGTATCCAACTTTACAATCTCCTTTCTTGTAATCTGTATTTGTCTTACCAATTCCTTCACAGTATTTAACATAATCAACAACTCCTTTTCTGAATTTTAAATGGGGATTTTTATAAGAATACTTGTTGAATATCCTATTAAGTTCCAAAACATTTTACTGCAATGGTTGAGTACAGCAGATAGTTTCTATTCAAGAGGTTTTGTAAGAGATCTTTTTTCCGAAGAAGGTTGAGGCTTTTTCAATAGGAGTATAAACTTTTCACTCCTTTCATATCTGTTATAACTATTATATTAAGAAAGGCAATGATTGTATTTGCATTTTCGGTTCTATGTTGTTCGAGCCATTTATAGAATAATCCAGCTAAGTATCAGAAGATTAGCAATGGAACTAAGACTGCCATTGATTTTATCAATTAGCTGTTTATTAATTAATCAACTTGGTCAAAACATAAACCTATATATGCAGACAACAAATTTCATTTGCGGTTTCAAATTCCGAAAAAGGTTGGTGTTCTGCAATTTCCCCTTATCAATTTCTATAAGATTCTTTCGATATCAAAAGGAAAAAGACATAACTGTTATCTGACAAGCTGACGCTTGTTGAATGAGACTCCTACCAACAAATTGTAACCGTCAATTAATTGAGAACTCATATAGTTCTATCGAAGTTTCCTATAAGGGGTAACATTTAATAGTCGCTGACGCTCGGAAATTCATGGATGTATCTGCATCTCTTCAAAGGAATACTCCCATTTGAAAATTTTGCAATACTGCCTTTCCATTGGTTCATCCTATTGAATGACACAACAAATCATGGTATCCGATTGAGGTGTTATCAGCGGCCGCAAATGTTGTAATAGTCGTTCGTTTGAAAAAAGAAGTGCAACAGGATTGGTAATCCTAATGAAAGTTGTAAATTTATCTATCTATATAAAGAAGCATTCTATGAATCATACAACTTTTTATTTACTACCCAGAATTTAATCAATATCGAGAGGTTAAACAAATATTTTCCAATATAAATTAATTCGTTGACCGCTTGAGGTTATACAGTATTTTCCATTATCCAAAGATATTCCATTAACTCAATGCATGGCTTCCGTTATAACATGGAATGGAATTTTTCCATCGCCATCTACATTAAAATAATATCCACTTCTATCGGGAAAAATTAAATTTTATCTCGTATTCCAAATTGTATTTTAATAGGATGATCTGCAATTAATTAGGGTTGGAATACCAAAACCTTTCCAATAGAGTATCTTGCAAATTTGACAGATGGTGGTTAAAGCATTGTGTTTACTTCCATCTGTTGAGAGATGATTATTGGTTTTTATTTTTTTGTTTATTAAATGTCGTATTCCGCTCACGCATTCTATTTGAGTCTGCATAAAGACTAATTGCGGAATACTTTTATCCATATTCGAAGCAGTAACCTAATGAGTGTTGCATCAATCCTTAAAGGAAATTGCAGTAGTCCAAATATACAGTCTCTCCGTTCAAAATGTACTGAACAACCGTTGCAATCCTCATTAAATTGGTTGTTGTAATTTGGTAGACAAATACTTCTTTCTTTATTTACACAAACGAACAGTAGATACAACAAGTGGATTGAAAAATGCAAATCCACCGATTGTTCATTGTTCACAGGCTACCTCTTTGGCAAAATATCTTTGCTACTTAGTAAGTGGAATTGACAAAATGAAAAGCCAACATTATCAGTTGGCTTAGACAAGAAGTTCTATAATATTAGTTTATTTTAAAATAATTTTCTGCCATTCGTTTTTGCATCCTTGTGACTCCATAAAGGACTGACATGCCTTAATGATTCTTGAAAAATTCCCCTTGTCGATTTCCCCCAATTTATCTCTTATCTCCTTTTTTTGTATAGACTCCCTTCCTTCACTTATAGCAATAAGAATAGTAGCTTTTACAATCTCTACTTGTTCCTCAAATTTTGTTTTCTTCTTAATTGGTTCATTTTTCCTTTTATTAACATTCATCATCACTTTTTTATACTGAATCCCTGGTAGTTGTTGTAAAATCAAATCCACCGCATCCTGATTAGTTGTAAATACATACATTTTAGCCTGTCTACTATTATCTCGGTTAATCCTTTTGATCCCTTGATAGATTTCTCCAGCTACGGCTGATTTTCGAATACTTTCTACTTCTTCGTGTCGGAATACACATACATCTTCAACAGGCTTATTGTCAATTCTTTTGTAAAATAGATAGGTTAATGCATAGGTTAGATAATCAAAATTGGGTGTCTTTAGAACTACTACGTTTTCAAATTCTCTGTAAGAATTCACACCAATAATATTGCCAAAGTAATCAACCTTGAAGTTTTCGTTTATGGCTGTTGCGATTTCTTCATCATCCATACCTGTAGATGACAAAAAGTCCACTATCTTTTCTTCAAGTTGGGCTTTATTATCTTTATCTGTAATGAACAATGTTCTTTCATTTGTATTAAGGGAGATTTTTTCAATTGCTTGTTCGTGAAGATTGATTTGGCGGGATAATTCCGTCTTACTTGTCTTTACATCATAATGATAAAAGATAGAGGAAGAGTATTCATAGGATTTAGGTTGATGTCTGATGTGGAATTTATTTGAGAGGGAATAACGATAATCAAACCCGTTGGCATCTAAAATAATATTATTGTCCAACATTTTAAACTTAAATTGATTATCAAATGTGTGAAGTTTTTTCTCATAGAGAAAGCATCCGTTGCTTACTATTTGCAACATCCTTGAAAGAAGGATTTTATCTGATTTATCACTGATACTTTCGATAATATCAGGTAATTGTGATTTTATTACAACATACTCTGGTTCATGAAAATCAATATAAACCATTTGATTCGCCCTATCTTGATTCATTTTATTATTGCACTCTGAAAACTTATCCTTCAGCATTTGTGCCAGCGTTTCGATTGACTCATTTCGATATTTGTATTGTATAAACCATAAATATCCAATATCTCGTTCGGATACAGCGATTTTTTCTAATAAATCTGGATACTCGTCTATTATTAGCGTATTTCTGTTATCAATAAGCTCAGGATGGTTTCCTCTACAGATTTCGCTAAACATCCTTTGTGAAATGCACAGAATTTGTGCTTCCTTTGCCTGATTCTTTCGCTTATTGCTCTTTGTATCATCACCAGTAAATGCAAGAGCAACCTCTCTACCCGCATGTTCATTGATTAAAGCAACTGTTTGATTTAGTTCATTATCCCGAATAAAACGTTGAACATACAGGACACGATAAAAATATACTTTAGTCATTTCGCCGATATATTGTTTGCTGTTCCTACTCTTTCCAGTACCCGCCTCATAATCAAATACATGAAAACGATCCCTGTCCCATTTCTCCTTATTCATTATCTGCTCTCGTAAATCATCAAAGTAGTTCAATATTTCTGTCATTTCTCTAATTCCTCCATATTAAATTAGTTATTATGCACTCATAATAATGGGAATTCCAGAAACAACAAATACCTTATTGGTTCAATCTTGTTCGAGGTTTTAGTAAGTAGATTTACTGGTTTTAGCTTAAATCACATTTGTGAAATTTCATCTTTTTATGAAGGGTTCGACAAAGTATTTTATGAAATGTCTTATATCTATGAAACAATTGCATATGATATAGTATCAAATCTATTAATATAAATCTGAAAGGAGAATTAATTAAATGAAAGAAGAATTATTAATTGCTTGTGACGTTGGTCGCCATACGAGCAAAGCACTAATGAATTATAATGGGAAAACATTTATTTCCATGTTTCGAACCAAAATACAAGAGGTTAATAATATGGGAATGGAGCTACAACCTGGCTCATTTTACGCAGAATATGAAAATAATACCTACCTCATAGGAGATGCCGTCAGTGAGGATTACAATATATTCGATCTTGATAAAACCTCCCTTCCTCAAAAAATAGCAGTTTATACCTGCATTGTTGATTTACTTCAAAAGGCAAGTCTTAACCCTCAGAACATTCAACTTCGATTAGCATGCAATATTCCCATAAACATGTATAAAGATGCTCAATTAAAACAAAAGTATCAAAGTTTTATTGAAAACAATGGAAATAAAATTGTCTTTTCATTGAATGAAAAGCCCTTTGTTTTCACTTTAACGGATACCACCATTGCGTTTGAAGGAATGGGCATTGTGTACGAACAAATGGAAAATATCGAAAGCTATTCACAAACAATTTGTGTAGATATTGGCGGTTTGAATACAACACTTTGCACATTTCTTGGAATCCAACCTAATTTTGATAGCATGAGCGTCAGTAACTTAGGAATTAATGTACTAAAGAGCAAGATCGGTAAAGCCATTAATGAGCGGTATGGTATTGCAGTATCAGCCAATGACCTTGAACAAATTCTCAAAAACGGGTATCTCTCTCACCGAGGAAAAGTAAACGAGGATAGTAAACCATTGATTGAAAAAATAAAGAGGGACTTCTTTTTAAATATCATACAATTTGCTCAAAGCCGAGGTTACACGTTCAACAATGCTGAAATTCATTACTGCGGTGGCGGATCGCTCACATTGCAGTCGTTCATCAAGGAGGAGTTTCCGAATGCCAAAATAGTCATTAATCCACAATTTGCTAATGTTCGCAGTTTCCTAAAAATCTTAGAGGTTAAACACAAATGACTCAACGGTTAAGGTACACCATCAGTTTCTTGCCAACTGATACTGACCTAATCAAACATTTAGATGAAATAAAAGAACAAACGACTGTCAGTATGTATGTAAGAAATCTAATTAGAAAAGATCTCTATGATGAACACGCTACCCCGAACATTGATGATGTGGTTGAAAGAGTCTTGCTTAAACTTAAAAGCAATAACGATATTTCATTACTATTACAATCTAATGAACTTAAAGTGAAAATAAGTGAGGAACAAAAAAGTATAATATCTACCCTATTTTAAATAATGGCTGTGTTAAATTTGAAAATCAACGACAGATGAAGTAGGGATCAGCACTTTCTTAGCTCCTGCATCGGCAACACTTGTAAAACGTTTTCCACTTCTCAATTTCACCCAAATATGCGGAAATTCAAAAAGAGCCATATTCAATGGCTCCCGCTACATAAGTAAATATTTTTTCACTTAGAAGATAGCTTTAACGGTTCTTTGATTTTAGGAACTTTTCGATGTTACCTAATAGCTCATAATTGAATGAAAGCGACAATTTCTTTTGATCCTTATATACCCTATTTAAATACTCCGCCAATTCATCCATTAATGGGTTTTCATCAATCGATACATTGCCTTTATGGCCATCAAAACTTTTTATAAAGTAATGTCCTTCTTCGCACTGGAATAAAATATGCATATTACCTTGTGAACGATATTTATATTCCGTTTTTACTGAAATTGGATATGTTTGATTTACGATAACTTCTGTTGTTTGGTAATCATCATTATCCTTTACTTGTAGAGTAGCTATAATATGTGAATAATCATAGTCACAAACTGGACAAAGCAAGTATTGATTCATTTTGAATTCCCCACCCTCTTATTTTTTATATCAACCTATCAGTTGATACTGAACTACAATTAAGTTCCTTAAAGCTCTCTTACAATCTCTTCATCTAAAATTGCTTTCCTCTTTTCCCAATCGGGCATTAACGAGTACAGCATATCATAAAAATTTCCACTGTGGTCATTGTACTTAAAATGAATTAACTCATGTAAAATAACATAATCTATACAAAATTTAGGTGCTTTTATAAGCTCTGTATTTAATAAAACTGTGTTTTTTTCTATCAAAGCTGAACCCCATCGAGCTTTCATTGAACGCAAATCAATAAATGGCTTTTCTACACCATACTTTTGCACTAACGGAAATACTTTATCAAGAGAATCTTGATATGTTTTTCCTGCTCTTTCACGATACCATTCATCCATCAGCGTTGCTTTACGGCTGAAATTTTCTGTGTCTTTTACATAAAGGTAGATAAATCCTCGAAAATATTTAACCATTTCCTCTTCTTCTGTACTTTGGACACGCAAACGGTATTGTTTCCCAAGATACTTAAATGCTTCGCCACTACAATAATCTCTTTTGCTTTGTCTATATGGTTGTACGTTCTCAAAACCTTTTACATTCTTTAAAATCCATGAACTTTTGCTTTTGACAAAATCATAGATAAAACTTAATGGAACTTTGTCGTTTGCTGAAATTTCTATGCTCATATCTGGCTTAATATTAAGATTTACATTCTTTACGTTTTTTCGTTCTAATGCAAACTCAATATTTTTATTACCAAATTGAATCTGATGTTTTTCCATATTATTTTCACCCCTTAATACCTTCTTAGGGCAACAGTTTTGATTTGTTCAATAATCTTGTCAACGGTATCAAAATCTATGTCTACATTATATTCATTAGAAAAGTCATAAAGCAGATCATCTAATTCCTGGGCTATCCGATTGTGAATTTCTATATTATCATGCCAATCAATCTTTTGATGTTCCCTAATGATTTCATCCATCTTTAAAGCTAAATCACCAAAGGGATCTGAGCCATACTCTGTTGATGTTTCTTTTACTTCGCTCAAAATCCCCTTAGTTACTCCATAAAATGCCTGAGCATTTTTGTTTTCTTTAATTATTTCTGGATACACGTCATTTGAAGTTCCACTACGATATTCTTTCATGATATCTTTCATTTTATTGAGATATTCTGCTTCTGATATTCGTTTGTCCTTATAGGCTTGGATGGCTTCTTGAATCCGCTCGGAAAACTTTTTATAGTAAGCAGGGTTTTCATCCCATTTAGTGTTGATGCTTTTGGTTAGACGAGTACGAATTGCATCAGCTTTTGCTCGCTTGGTATCTAACCTCTCTAATTCTTCTTCAAACGCCTTCTGATTTAATATATCTACAGGATTAGTAATACGAATAACTTCTTCAGCAGAGATGTAATTGTCCATTAATTTCTGCATTTTTGCTTCATATTCTTTGTGATCAATCGTGTCCGAGTAACGGAGCTTTACACTTTTCCGTAGCTCTTGGAAAAACTTCATATCTTTTTTATACTTTTCAAGCTCCTCTGGAGGTAAAGCATTATAGATTTTCTCGGATTCTAATGCAATGCCAAGGTTTCTCCCAAAATTGCTTAATACTCCGTAAAATTCTTCTCTTAGTTCTTCACTCTCTAACCACACTTCGTATTCTTCAACATCTTGTTTGTTATTAATAGAAATGAAGATTTGAAGAAGATCTGAATGATATTGTCTTAATGAGCCAATGACACTAATCACATCATAAATTGCCCCTTTTAAATCCTTCGGATCAAAGTTTTCTAAACCAGCTCCTGAATACATTTGCATTGCTTGATCAAGCCTATCTAATAGACCTCTATAATCAATAATAAATCCATAGTCTTTCCCTTCATACAAGCGATTCACCCTTGCGATGGCTTGTAAAAGAGTATGTTCTTTCATTGGTTTATCACAATAAAGAACTGTAGCTCTCGGAGCATCGAAACCAGTAAGAAGTTTATCAACGACAATTAATAAATCGATTTCATCACCATTAATGAATTCGTCTTTAATTGAATCCTCATAATCATCTGGAGTACCATAACGATCTATCATTCGTTTCCAAAAACGCTGTACTTTGTCTTTAGATTCCACATCAACTACTTCATGCCCTTCTCGTATATCAGGTGGAGAAATAACAACAGCACAATTCAAATCGCCAAGTTCTTCAAACGCATCTAAATATCGAATCGCTTCAATTTTACTATTGGTTGCAAGCATTGCTTTGAATTGGCTTCCTTGCGTTTTGTAATTGGTTAAAAAATGCTCATTAATATCGAATGCTATCATGCTTATTCGTTGATTTGAGGAGGCAATCCGTTCAAACAGGCTCCATTTTTTCATTACCTCTTCTTTTTGTATATCGTTTAAATTTCGAGTTATCATCTCTAATCGATTATCAATTGCCTTTTGATTAACCGTTTGATCGACCATTTTACCTTCATAAAGTAAAGGTACAATAGACTTATCCCGAACACCATCTGCAATCGTATAGGTATGAATCAGCTTTCCGAACTTAATCATAGTATTCTTTTCTTTTTTCATTAGTGGCGTTCCTGTAAAGCCCAAGTAACAAGCATTAGGGAATACTTTTTTCATCTTAATATGAAGTTCCCCATACTGTGTACGATGTGATTCATCAACAAGAACAAATATATTTCTGGAATCTACAGGTTTTTGTTTAGAAGATGCTGTATCAAATTTATGTACTAAAGTTGTGATAATATCAGCATTACCGTTATTGATTAAATCAACCAAATGATTGCCTGATGTCGCTCTACTCGCCTTTAATCTTGTTTGTCTAAACGTCTTATGAATCTGTTTATCTAAATCCACTCTATCTGTTACAACAATAATTTTGGGGTTATATTTAAACAACTCTGACAAGATATATCTGCCTAACATTACCATCGTTAAACTCTTACCACTACCTTGTGTGTGCCAAATAACTCCCGATTGTCTATTTCCGTTTTCATCACGTTCGTCGATGGTATTAGTTATTTCCTTAATCGCAAAATATTGTTGATATCGGGCTACCTTTTTCACATCTTTATCGAACAAAGTAAAATATTTTGTTAGCTCTAATAACCGATTAGGATGAAACAAGGAAATAATATTCTTATCTTGAACAGTTGGAAGCCTATCTTTTACAGCGTTTTCTAACCATCGATGTAACCAATCCTCTTTTTCCTCTTTCCAAACTGACCAAAACTTCTTCGGTGTATTACAAGTTGCATACTTAGTTTCATTTTTATTCGTAGACATTACGATTTGAACAAATTTGAACAATTGTGGAATATAATCTTTCCCCTGATTTCGGATCATCTGACTAATACCCTGTTCCATGGAAATTGATGCTTTTTTGCATTCAATAACAGCAAATGGAATTCCATTAACAAATAACACTATATCAGGTCGGATTGTTCCACGACCATCCATTCGTTCTACTTCAAATTCCTCTACAATATGGAATACATTATTTTCAAAGTTATGCCAATCAATGAACTGAATAGAATAGGATTTTTTAGAGCCATCTGGTAAAAACTCAGTATAAGACCTGCCATTTAATATAGTTTCATAGATAACCTCATTAGTTTTCACAAGCCCATTTGTCAATGGTTCATCTAAATCACGAATCGCTTGTTGGATATTGGAATCACTGTGTTTATATATTGATCCTTTGTATTCATAAGAATTAAACTCTTTTAGTTTTTCTTCTAATACAGTTTTCAGGAGAACATTATAAAGATTTCCTCGTATCCGTTCCGCCTCTTTTGACGGTATGTATTGAAAGCCTATTTTCTGTAATACATCAATAGCAGGTACTTGGCTGATATAACGTTCGTCTTGGCTACTCTCCCTTTCCATTCTCACACCCCATTCCATATTAAGAAGGAATAGAGCAAAGGTATTACACCTTCACTCGAATTTTCCCTGTTAGAAGCATTTGCATAAGCCACTTCTTTTGCTCTTGTATTTCTTTTAATTCAACTTGTAAAAGATTTATCTGCTTATCAAATAAACTTAGAATTTCTGAGATTTGTTTCTGCTCATTCAAATCATCAGGTATAAATAATTTCACTTGTTCAAGCCCTTTAAAGCTAAGGCTCTGTCTAACACTACCCTGTAGTAGAGCTTCTAATTGGTTTAAGAAAAGATTCGATTTAAAAAATTGTTTTAAATAGTTTGAAAAAACACGTTGTTCATTAGTTTTAAAGATTACATACATCGGGCTTAAAATACCTTCATCAAATTGTTCAAGCAAGTCAATAGAACCAACATTAACTCTTGATGGATTATAAGCAAATTGTCCTTTTCTGATAATTTTATAGGTAGTTAAATTCTCACTGGCAACCTGCCTTACAAATTGTTCAGATTGATTAATAAATCCTCTTGAATTAGTTACGCTTAAAACTTTTGATACTATATTTTCATTATTTTTTTCTTTGATTTCTTTAATTAATCCTATTAATCTTACTTCATTTACCTTTCCTTTCCAACCTGGTACTCTCACATTTCCTGTCAATAATTTCTGTATTACCCCTTTTTTCTGCTCTTTTTTCTGCTCAATTAGATTTTCTTTTAACTCAATTGCCTTGTCCCAAGTTGAAAGTATTTCTGCGATTTTCTTTTGTTCATTTACACTTTGAGGTATTACGACTTCAATCTCCCCAAATTCCTTTTGCCCCAATGTTTTATTTCTACCTGCCCCACCAGGGGATGCTAAATTTAATAAGTATTTTCCTCTCGGTGACTTGAAAAGATAGGTAATAAAATCCAAATCCAATCTATTTTTCTCTGGTTTATACATAGGGAATCTATGAGATGCAATGAATCCTAACTCTTTAGTAGTTGTTTTTGCTACTGCCATCTCCCAGGCAAATACAATATTAACTATAAAGCAATCAGGTTCTATCCAAAACACAGCTTTATTACCTAATGATTC
This sequence comes from Robertmurraya sp. DFI.2.37, assembly GCF_029211245.1. Classification (NCBI taxonomy): domain Bacteria; kingdom Bacillati; phylum Bacillota; class Bacilli; order Caryophanales; family Bacillaceae; genus Robertmurraya; species Robertmurraya sp. DFI.2.37. The sequence goes on from NZ_JARGEJ010000059.1 coordinate 12,843, forward strand.
GCCTGTAACCGACTGTTTATAGAATATTCCCTTACCATGAGAGCGTATCCCGATTTGCTTATAATCTTCATTAGCTTGAACTTCAACTGGTTTCTTAACTCTTTTTAAAATATCTTTTATCATCCTAATTTCCCAATCATCAGGAAATATACCGTACTTAGTTTTCTTATATCCGCTTGGTACTTCGGTTTCTGTAATTTCATTAGTTTGTGTCAATTCTTGTGTCATCCGTTTCACCTACAATCCAAGCTCTTTCAAATACTTTTCCATCTGTACTTCCACTTCGTAAAGCTCTTTCTTGATGTTTACAATATTATCTTTAATCTGTTCTATATCCACTGGCTCTTCTTCTTCAAATTTATCAACATATCGAGGTATATTTAAGTTGTAACCATTTTCCTTAACTTCATCTATAGATGCAACATATGAGTATTTATCAATTTCCTCCCATTTTTCGTACACTTCAATGATTTTTACAATATCTTGTTCCCTTAATATGTTTTGATTTTTTCCTTTTTCATAATTTCCTTCACCAGAAGCATCAACAAAGAGAATATCTTTCCGTTTACGATCCTTATGAAATACCATGATACAAGCAGGTATATTTGTTCCAAAGAACAAGTTTTCAGGTAAACCAATAACAGCATCTAACAAATTCATATCGATTATTTGTTGACGGATTTTCCCCTCACCTGCTCCTCTGAACAGTACGCCATGTGGTAGTATTGTTGCCAATCTTCCGTTTTCAGCTAAAGAATAAAGCATGTGTTGTACGAAAGCATAATCTCCTTTAGAACTTGATGGTACTCCCCATTCAAACCTTCTATGAGGATCAAGACTTGCCTCCATCTTAAACTTACTATCGTTTGTACCTTCTCCTGCGAACCCCATCGCCCACTTATCTAATGAAAATGGTGGATTAGCAACAATTGCCTGGAATTTCATTAGCTTCCCATCTTCCAAATGTAAAGGATTGGATAATGTATCTCCCCATTCAATCTTTGCATCATCTATTCCATGTAGATACATATTCATGAGAGCTAATGAGTGAGTTGCACCATTACGTTCTTGACCGTATATAGCTACCTTTCCATTTGGAACCTGTTTAGCTACTTTAATTAGTAAAGATCCTGAACCACAGGTTGGATCATAAATCCGATCATTTTCTTGTGGTTTTACTAAACGAGCTAATAATTCCGATAATTCCGAAGGAGTATAGAATTCTCCACCCTTTTTACCAGCATCAGAAGCAAATTGCCCAATCATATACTGATACGCATTACCTACAATGTCTTCATTCCCAATATTGGATGGTCTAAGGGATAGTTTGTTGAAATCCTCCAATAATGACCGAAGAATAGCATTTCTTTCTTTGGCTCTTCCAAGTATTGATTCACTATTAAAATCGATATTACGGAATACGCCACGAAGTTTGCCTGAATTTTCATTTTCAATCCGTTCTAATGCTTTGTTAATGATTTCCCCAATCTCAGAATCACTACGTTTACTATATAAATAATCGAATGTAGATTGTTCATCCAGTACGAATCGTTCTCTGGACAATGCACGTTTAATCCGTTGTTCATCTCCATTGTATTTCTCAGTATATTCCTCTACATGTTCCTTGTAAGTATCACTCAAATACTTAATAAACAGCATTGTTAAGATATAATCCTTATATGTACTGGAATCAATTTTCCCTCTAAATGTGTCGGCCGCCTGCCACAAAACACTGTTGATTTGTTCTTGGGTTGTTTTTTGCTCACTCATTTCAAATTCCTCCTATTTTGAAACCCTTATGATCTGCTTTGTAATTCCTTGAAACCATATTTCTTTTTCTTGTATTAATCTTTGATAAAGCAATTTTTCTTTTTGATGTAGTTGATATAACTCAATTATAACCTGTTGTTTTGATAAAGTTGTGTGGGCAACAGGAAGCCTTTTTAATACATTTGAATTGGTACTTGGTATTCGACTCCCCGACTGAGATCGTTCTAACTCCATTTTCACTTCCAACGTGTTTAAATACCAAGCAATATACTGAGGTATAAATCTTGTCTGGTCTACCTTAATTATGGAGAAATACGATGGAATTAACAATCCACTATGCTGTTTGTCAATAAAAACAGCCGTATAGGGGTGGCTTAACCGCATCAATATATCCCCTTCTTTTGTAAAATAATGATTTTCTAATTCATCATTGCTCAGAAATTCTTCGTATGTATCATTATCGATTAAACCATCTTCAGTAATATTTTTTATTGTGAAGAGCCTGTATTTTGCTTTCGCATTATATTCCACTTCTGTTTTTTTTCGACTTAATACAAGACCTGTCCTAATATTGGCAATATCACCGAGTTGCATGTTGCACCTCCTATCAAATTGTTAAATAATATATTTAACAATTTTGCTAAATCAAATATATAATACTCCACTTGATTTGTCGATCAATTTCACGCTTTGATTCCTCCCAGATAAAAAGGAGACCTAACTAATATAGTTAAATCTCCAAAACGTTAATTTTATTCTTCTAATAATCCTTCCTTATGTTGTTCCCACATTTTATCCTGCATTACTATACCTGAATAGAACGTGTAATTCGACAAATAGAAGACATACTTACCCATCAATTCGACCAATTGATCAATTTTTTCAAACTTGTGTTCAAATTCCTTCACAAACGTAACTATCCTCAAATTCAAATCGTCACATTCTACTTCATTACCAATTTTATTTTCAAATATATTCTTACGTTTCACCATCTCTTGGTAAAGGTCTTCTGTTTGATTTGTAAACTGACAGCTTACATAAGATTCACCATTACGATTGTTGTAAACCAGCTCCAAATTGATTCCTGCTCTACCGAGTCCATATTGAATTTTATTTATATCAAGCGTTCTTTTCTCTCGATATATATTGGGGTATTTCACTCTACTCCGCAGTTCCTTAATAATATAGGCATTGGTTCTTTCTCGGTCTGTAATTCTATCAAACTTGAATTCACCTTCCTTATCAATATCATTACAATGACTTTTATATTTATCATAGATGTCATTGTAAACGTCTACCTCATTTAACAACTTTAAGTTATCCATGACATGTAGGACATGCATATTATCCAGTTGTTCAAGTAACGGTATTACGCACGAATTAACTTCTACTGCATAAAACTCAATCGACTTCTCTTTTACCTCATGAATGATTTTTGCTATCTTTTTGATGATTTCCTCAGAAAACCCTGTAGCTCCCCAAATGACTATGCTATTGTGAGGGGCTTTTTCTATTATTTCCGCAATAGAGTTTAAGTGTCGATCCTCTTTAGATGCATAGCTAATTTGATTTTCAACGAATATGAATCTGCCCGCTATTGACTGTCCAAAAATATCTATCTTCTTTCCTCCGAAATAATGCTCCCATTTTAAATGCTCCACTTTTTCGGAGATTATGTCTTCAATTGCTCCCTTAACTAACAACGTAATATACAAATTCAGATAGTTTTCTTTATCACCTTTTGCATTCCCCATCTTTACTGCTCCTTTTATAAAAAATAGAGAGGAAATAACTAATCTCCTCTCATAAACTTTTTATATAGTTAATACCTGCTTCAATTCGTCTACAACTTCGTTGATTTCATAAATATCTGCAATTAAGGTGTCTTTTTCCCAAGCAACGTCATTTATGACATCAATCAAATTTAAAAGCTGTTCAATCACTTTTGGACTAACTGTTTTAACTCCATCAATTGTAAATTCGCAAGAAAATAAAAGCTGTTCCAATGGAATTACACTGCCATTTGTCTTATTTGATCCTACCTCTAAAAGATCAGTAGGTTCGACTGATAATGCAGAAGCTAATTTTTCAATGACTGGATAACTTGGACAAAGACGACCATGGTTCTCCAAACGGTTTACGTAGCTTTCACTTATCCCTGTCATTTCCCTGATTTGTCTGAGACTTAACCCCTGCTTACTCCTTAAATATTTTAGCATTTTTCCAAAGTTCTGATTAATTGATCTTACCTCTTTCATTTCCTACCACTCCTCCTGTATTTCGCTAAGCGAAACTCCTTTTTATGTTGAACTCTATATTGTAGATAGTTAGTTCAAAAAAATAACTTTGAAACAGGTGAAATATGTAGAATATTGAAGAAGAATTACAAAGTTCTAATATGATTACGTTATCCTTTTAACGACATCAAACCATTTTCCATTGTCTTTATAAGACACGAAGATGCCTTACTGCAATACAAGGCTTCTTCCACTGGTGACCATAACTATTACATTTATCGGTTAATATCCACTTAAATACTCCGAAAATCTTTCCAACTTATATGTATAGCTCTCCTCCGTTCCATACGGACTTTCTTCAAGAAACACTTCTACTTCATGTTCAACTGGCATCCCGTTAAATACCAATTCTCGCATCAGTTCAATATCAATCATTTCTACTTCTTTATTTCTCGATTTCTTGCCGATACCTACTAAGAAATTATTAATATGTCTATCCCGATAGTTTTCTAAGCAAATCGCCTTGAAGTTGCAACGTTCACATACTTTTTGATTTTCCGTCTTTGGAAATATATCCATAACATCTCCGTCTCGCACACTTAAACTTTCCTCTAATTTCATAATTCTATCGGCACTTTGTTTTATCATTGTTTTAACCTCTTTAAATTCAGATGAATCCACTTTATAGCATTTATTTTTACCATCCTCTAAGTATTCATTAGTCACAATCAAGTCATTTACATTGGCTCCATATGTCGCTTCTGCGTACATTCCATATATTGCAAGCTGTATCGGATCAAACGCACTCTCTTTACCTGATTTCCAGTCCACGATTCCCCATTCATTGCAATTAGTATCAAAATAGATCAAATCTGCTGAGAGATTAACTTTTATCGCTTCTAACATAAAGGAACGGTATTTCTCCGACTCCATTATTTGCAACTTCCCGCTATAAATCTTTTCATTTAAGGTAAAAGAGTTTATAAATCCATCTACACAGGTATCCACCTTTCTTCTGATGAACTGCTTGACTTCCTCCTTTAACCGACTGCTATCGTAATAGATTTCAAATAACATAGAATTAGCTGTGGGATCTTTGTACCAACGTTCCAATCCCCTCTCTGCCTTTTTATAAATTTCCTCAATATTTTTATTGAGTGCCTCCTTTATTTTCTTTGCATTTAGAAGCTCACCTGTTTCAAGTAATGTTCGTATTTCACTTTCTATTTCTTGATGAATCTGATCACCTATTAGCAAGTAAACATTTGTCATATTTTTTAACCGCCAAGCAAGTTGCAATAGCGGTGGCTTAGTTTCAAATTCCCCTCTTTTCGCTAAATAGTAGTTCAAAACGTACTTTGTTTCGCACTCCATCAGCATTTTATGTTTTGTTAATGACCACAAAACAGAGTTTCTCCCCATTGAGTCCACACCTTTCTAATACGGTTTTCTTTGCAACAGTATTAAAAAAGACACCTAACTTTAATTGAAGTTAAGTGTCTTAAATATCAAAATATGAAATTGTCCTTTCTTGCGTGAAATGACTATTTTCATTGGTTCTCTCCTATAATCCAAATAATTTCCATAATCATAACATAGAAACGAATGTTCGTAAATAAAGCAATTCCAATCTTACAAATAGTTAAATTCAGTGCATGATTATCGTATAAACATTGGTAAATTAACACATTAGTAGATAGTTTTGAGATACTTTCTAACAATACATTACCTAATCAATATCTACTCATTATTAAATGAATATCGGTTAATGATCTTAATTAACACACCATATTTTTTAGAAAATAGATTTTTTAATCACCCTTGAATAAGTAGCCTTCAATAAAGCAGGTGATTGCAAAGAAGCCTTCAGGTTTTATAAAATATTACCAGACATAAATCGCTTTATTATTAGAAACAGCTCTCGCTTTCTATTGTATATTAATATCTTTTGCTTAAAAGTTCGAGTAATCGCTCGTTTTCCTTTGAGATTTTTGATCGAAAATTGTCAGGTAGTCTTGTAATTTTCCTTGCAACTGGATAACTCCTATTAGCTTTAACTACTATCTTTTCTAAATCTTGACCTGCTTCATACAAGGCAGTATTATCAAAATCCACATCGTTTTTAAATCGAATGGTTCCAACAACATCATCTAATTCAGCAGACATAAACACATTGATGTCATTACATATATCCTGCATTACACCTTGTTCGTTTTGTAAAAATTTCTTCATATCTACAATTCTATATTCCTTATTTTCAAATTCTAAAATCAACTTAAAGGTCTTTATTGGGTAAAAAGATAAAATTCTCATTTAATCATTCCTCCTGTTAAATAGGCTACTGTATTATGGAATCATTTGATTTTATCTTCATACTTTTGTATCATAACAACAATCTTTTGGCGTGCATTTTAAATTGCTTAAAATCTTCATCTAATTTCTCTTTGGAATAAACACCATTTTCTAATGCCTGCTTCCATATGTCACTTCTAAGCCAAAACAACCCCACTTGCTCCTTAAATTCTGGAAGCGTCATCTCTTTATATGTTTTACCACTGTTGTTAAATTCGGATAAATCCTTCAAAGCATTATCGTATCTTTCTTTAAGTAGAATTAAATCAGGTTCATTACTGGAATTCATAACAGTCTCCTCCATTTCTTCAATAATGCTTTTCCAAACAGCGACATCTTATTTTGAAAATAATCATTGAAACAATAGTACCTAATGCAATTGTAATGAGAACTGCCGTAATGGATGCAATAATAAGCACTGTTTATCCCTCTCTCCGTTTAAATTGCTTGATCTAACCAGCAATATCTACTATTTTCTTCTGTAAAATAAATCAATGGCTTTGTCTATTTCGGAAATAATTTTAGAAAATCCCCAATCTCCAATCCTTGTTCTCGGAAGGTCAGGATTCCTGACCTTTCCTCTTTTAATTCCCGCTTTCCTTTTCTTTTTTTGTTCGGCCATCAATCCCGCCTCCTTGGTGATCTCCCTCTTACAATAATTTCCTCAGCCGATTCATGGGAGAAATATTTTATTCCGTCTTCTTCCCATGTCTCTTTTATTACAATGGCATGATCAGATATGCCCCTTATAATTAGAACACTGCCAGAATGCAATTCTTTATCAGTTTCAATCAATGAGCCATTTATATCGTCAAATCGGTACTCATGCACTTCCTCGAAGTCGTTATACGTCTTGCTAATCGGATGATAAAGCAACATAATTGACACTCCTTTTGGTTTTTGAATTAACCACGCATCCCTATTAATAGGTTCACTCTCTTCTTTCTTTGGCGTTCTTAAAAATTAAATATCTTGTGGCCAAACTTGCTTCCATAATCGTATTGTCAGATGATTGGAGGAAAATATCTATACACTCGAAATAATCCTCACTCTCCTCCTCATTTAATTCATCAATAATTGCTTGATCTGCTAATATAATTTCTTTCAACAGAGATAGTTTATCTTTATTTGATAATCCCTCGTTTACCTGATTTAATTTCAATAATTGATATAATAATTTCTTGGATTCTTGGGGAAGTAATTCATTTACAAATCTCTCTACACCAATTGAATATAGGAGCATGATTAGCAATCTATCCTCCTGAAACGTATTATCTGGAGAAAAAGGTTTGCCGTCATAGAATTTAAACTTGTGTTCTTCTGTGGTATGAGTATCAAAATCTTCATAGGAAAGGAATTGTCCTTTTTTCTGTGGAATTAAATAACTTTTTTCTAACATAAATACCCTCTCCTTAATTTCGATTTTTTCATATTACCTTCAAAGCATTTTTTTGGCCGCATTATGCGAACTTCTGTGAAACGGGTTAAACTTCTTTTCTTCAGGTTGCAAAAATAAAATGTCTATTGTTTTATTGTGATGCTTTTTCTTCATTTTTTGATAAAGCAAAATTAATTCAGATTTCACCTTTTGTAAAGAAGTATTCCTCTTAAAAGGAACCTCATTGTGTAAAATTCTTTGGATGTCATCTACGTCTGAGAAAAAAATTACTTTTTTGCAACCTGGCATTAAATATTTTTCATAATGGGTTAAACCAAAAACAATAGACTTTAATTCCCCATACATAGGTTTATCTTTACAATCTTGCGGAGGATAAACATATTGCTGTTTCACAATAACTCTCCCAGAGCATACATAGGAACAAGCAACTGATATTTGCATCAAATTCGTATTTACTGAACAATCACAATAAACATATAGCGAGTCATGACTAAGATATTGTTCATGAATCATCTTTTTCATTTCATCGCTAACCTGATTCTCATTTTTGCTCCAAAAGTTCGGTGGATTTACTGGTTTTGGACTTCCCTTTTGCCTCACTTTTGATTCCTCCTCTTCAACATCGACTTAATTCTTTAGGATCATTTTGCTATTTCCAAATTTTTTATTCCATTGTTCCACTGACCAGAAAAACCTCGGTCTATGCTGGACTGATAAAGAACGAATGTAAGTAACAATAAAACCCCGATTGCAAAGGAAAATAGTATTTTCACAACCTTATGCCTTGTCCTATTCTCTACTCTATTTCGTAGTAGGATTTGATTAATCACATAGATGATTAAGACAAACCCGTTTGTAATTAATAGCATTGCGATTTGTAAAATACTCATTTAATCCCTCCATCACTGACAATTACTCTTTTCGTCTCTTCATTTTTGATTGGAATTAAATCATTTCTTGATCATTAACTATTTCGTTCGATTACAGTGTTCAATGAAAACCTGTAACATCTAAGAGTGAGCTTAAAATATCCACACTTTTATAAATGCACCTACCAGTAACCCGATAATTAGCATTATCAAATTACTTATGTGTTCAGCAAAGAACCTACGCATATATACATGTGATCCAATCATTTCAGCTAAATTCTTCAAATTGTTTCGCCTCCCTTCTACACTGAATTTGTAATACCGTTACCTTAAAAACGACAGAAAAAAAGTCACTCGAAATTTCGAGTGACTTGGGACTGCCTTTATATTTAATTATAGATTCTGCTATATAAATCAACATATCAATCACCTATAACCAATTATTGTTAATGTATTTATACAATTTTAATCCATTCAAGTAGAATCGTCAATAATATCCTTGTTCCTAACTTCCTTACTTCAGTATTGCGAAATTAAAATGAAAAATACCCAATAAAGTGTTGGATAAAAGAAATCATTATTCACAAATAGGAACATGGGTTCTATAATGATTACGGAGGTGTAATCGAAGGCTGTTTCCAAAGGATTTGGGCTTCCTTCGATCTTTGAATAAACTGTACTTAATGACTATTTCTGTACTGCTACGATACTCAGCACTGTTTCTAATCGCAATGATTCTTTACTTGAATCAAATTCATAATGCATACCACTTGTAAAATACTTTGCTCCCTTACCTTTACTTATATTTCTCTGCTTTGACGATATAAAACCAAAGTATTCTAATATATATTTTATTAGCATTCCCGTTGCCTTTTTCGCAAAATCATCTTCAAAAGTAAAATCACTCTTATCAAAATATAACTCTTCAATATCTAAAACTATTCCCTCTATAGCAGGTCTGCCAAATTTAATTGCATCTTGCATTTTTTCAATTGATTCAGGCTTCCAAAGAAAATCGTGTAGGTTTTTAAAGGCCTTTACACTTTGATATTTTTGATACATTGGATAAATAGCAAAAAAACGGTCATACTCGTTCAATGCATTCATATTGATCACTCCTTAAAGATGTGTTTTTACATATCTATTTTCACATAACTGAAATTATGCATATTTAGTTTTTGGACACTTAAAGATTTACCAATTACGTATTATTGTAATTATTTTCCAAATCTAACGAAAATAGCATAATTTAAATCAAGAGGGCAATTGACAGCAAACAATCATTTATAAAAAGAGGAGACAGAAATTGATCATAAACTTCAATATGCATATAAGGAATGTTGGTCACGATTAATCAGAGCTGTTCCTAATTTGCCAAATGAGGATTTTGCCCAATTGTCTAATCCATTTTTAATCAAATGTTTACCTGCTTATAATAAGGCAAAGAAGAAAATAAACGTACTCTAACCCTTATTCCTTCTTTGTTGATAACCAGTTGATATCTACAACTTCTGCTCTTCTTTCCTTTCCTTTTCTTAACTCACATTTTATCTCCAGTTGCACTATTTTTTTTCGTTTTGGCTTCCCTTTCACAAAAAAAGAACTGAGTTTCGCATCACGCATACTCAGTTCATAAGTGTTTATTATTTACTTCAATAATAGAGTTTTTAATTCCTTATTCATTTCTAACTCTGCATCAAAAATGAAATTTATAGCCTCATAAACCTCATGAATTAGAAAGCATATATCCTGAATTTGCTCTTCAAACTCACTTCTATTCGCAAGAATTTTGAAGTTTTGTTCAACCTCGAACATATGAGTTAATAGTAGACTCCATATCTCGCTTTTTCGTTTAGATTCATCTTCAAATAATGATAAATACTCTTTTGTAAGATATTGAACGGGAATAATGTTAGTTAGTAGGTTTGTAGCTACATTGAGATTTCCACTAACGAATAAATGTGGGTTTTCTTGAATGAAAATACGTAGGTTGATTGTGAGGTTTTTAATTGTTGATAGAGCATGGCGAATTTCATAATTCTTCATATTGTGGTCTCCTTTATATGGGGTATAGTTTGTGGTAGCGTTAGATGGGAGTGCTTGATGCGGAGGGAAGCACATCCATGAGGAAGTTCATCTACAGCTTATGTTTTAATTATATTCGTATAAATAAAATATACAACCCATCCTGTGTCGAACCCATGCTCTACCCCCTCAACGTTTGATACTGCTGACTTTCCCCCGCTTATTTTTTGATTTTTTCCTTTCCTTTTTTGGCATAAAAAGGCCGAAGGTCTACCTGAATTTGAAAAGGATACCTTCGGTTAGGAAATGTTCTTTTTATTTTTGGAATGGTTTTATTGTGTTAAGCCTAATATTGTGAAACCAAATAACCTTCTATATGAGCCTTCACAATGAGTACCATCCTTTTTAAATCATCATTTGTCATTGGTACTCGTACCACTGCTTCTGGTTTATTCCCACTATATCTCGGTATTATTAATCCCGTTTCGATCAACTCTCCTGGGCCTGATTCAGCCGAAAAAATCCAAGGAAGTTTATCGCCAGGTGTTAGCTTCATTTGGCGAGAAAGGCTTTTTCCATCTGCACGTTCTTTATCACGCTTTTTTAACAATTCTGCTGAAACACCACCTAAATCAGTCCAGATTTCTTTGCAGTATTTGTAACCGCCATTTTGTTGCTCTACTCTTGCCTTGGTCGCTAAAGCACTTATCCTACCACTTAAAACATCATTAGAAAGAACCAAGAACTTGTCCATGGAAACGTAGATCGAAATTTCGTTCCTTATTCTTTCACCCTTATCCTTAGAGATATCATACTCAAAGAAATTTATTTGAACTTTCCCTATCTCAAATGCACTATTTAATACTTCTAAGAATACATTTTTTCCATCAATTTTAATTATTTGTTTCGATTCAAGCATACCTATCATCTCCCCAAACTAAATCTATTGAGTAATAGCAGAATAACTACTACAATGTTAGATTGCCCAAGTTTCCAACCTATTATTTTTCCAAATAATATGGCTTTTATGTAAATTATTTTTTACCAAATACTCTTTTAAAGTTAATTCGTTATGTTAGTCATCGGAAATTATAGATAATACAAAAATCCTTTACCCTTAGCTTCTACTATATGCCCTTGGAACTCTCCCTTACAAAGCTCCTACATCCCCTCAATCCCTTCTCCCACTTGACCTCACGCCCTCTTTCACCCCTTAAACCTTGCCTCTACTATGGAACTAAGTTTTACAAAGAAAAT
>NZ_JARGEJ010000590.1:0-305 GCF_029211245.1 Robertmurraya sp. DFI.2.37
AATCGCGGTTGGAATTGCCACGGCCGGCGCCGACATTATCACGTTAAGAGGATTCGATGGTGGTACTGGTGCTGCAAGAATTCACGCTCTTCAATATGTCGGGCTTCCAGTTGAAATCGGTGTTAAAGCAGCTCATAATGCCTTGTTGGAAGCTGGAATCCGTGACCAAGTAGAGATTTGGGCAGATCGCGGTATTAAGAGCGCCAAAGATGTAATTAAAGTGATGCTTCTTGGAGCTAATCGTGTCGGATTCGGTACTTTATCAATGATTGCCATCGGCTGTACATCTTGCCGTGGCTGTCACT
>NZ_JARGEJ010000591.1:0-305 GCF_029211245.1 Robertmurraya sp. DFI.2.37
TTGGATAAAGCCAACCGTATCTGTTAAAAGAGTGCCAAACCCACTTGGTAAAATCATATTTCGAGTCATTGGATCAAGCGTTGCAAATAATTGATTTTCTTCAAATGAATCAGCTTCTGTCAAGCGGTTAAATAAGGTCGACTTCCCTGCGTTCGTATAGCCAACCAGTGCAATTTGGAACGCTTTGTTTTTCTTTCGTCTTTCACGGTAACGATCACGATGCTGGACAATAACACTGAGCTGGGTCTTGATATCATCAATTCTACGTCGGATATGGCGGCGATCGATTTCAAGCTTGGTTTCCC
>NZ_JARGEJ010000592.1:0-305 GCF_029211245.1 Robertmurraya sp. DFI.2.37
TTTAATTGGAGATCAAGGCATTACGACAGCGATTTTAGATCGTTTACATCATCGTGTGGAAGTCATACATGGTGGAGAGGAAGAGGAAAGTCATCGGATGAAAAACAGGAATAGTATTTTTTCAACAGAAGTGTAAAAAGGAAACGAGCAAAAAGTGTAAAATTCGACTTGACGTCTACATCCCTTACATAATGTTTATAAATATGCTTTACAAGCCATTGGTCATAGTGATTATGTATTAATCAAAACAGCTATAGTAAATCTGATGACTCTGTTCATAATGCTTATTTCGATCTTTATCTTAC
>NZ_JARGEJ010000593.1:0-304 GCF_029211245.1 Robertmurraya sp. DFI.2.37
TTTTTATTCAAATGGAGACTTTGCTTGGTGTAGGCGGATTATTTGAATCTTCGTTCACCTACAATCAGGAAAAGCTCGTCTTTCAACTCGTCCGGCAGTTCTATTCCACGCAATTGCAGGCTACGGCTCCATCCGGCTACTTCATCTTCTTTACAAGTGTACATGATTTCCCGAAATTCTTCCACTTCTTCTTCATTATAACCATTTGAGGGACGGCCGCGAAAGCGGTCCAGTTCCTCGTCATCATAATATTCTATTTTTTTGCTGACAGCGGCAAGCAGGCTTTCTTTTTCACAAATTTCAT
>NZ_JARGEJ010000594.1:0-304 GCF_029211245.1 Robertmurraya sp. DFI.2.37
CACGATCCTGGTAGTTTACCATAGATGACATCTTATCTGCACCGACAATAATAATCTTTTTATGTCTTCCCGATGCGATAAGTGAAGCAGCAGTTTCCATTAAATACAAAAAGCCGCAGCAGGCAGCCTGCAAATCAAATGCAAATGCATTTTTCAATCCCAGCTTATCACACAGGATAGAAGCAGTGGAAGGGAAATGATAGTCAGGAGTAGTAGTTGCTACGATTACTGCATCAATGTCATCCGGATTAGAAGCTGTTTTCTGCATCAGTTGTTTGGCAGCCTTACGCGCCATATACGATGT
>NZ_JARGEJ010000595.1:0-304 GCF_029211245.1 Robertmurraya sp. DFI.2.37
GGATAAGGAGCGTGAGAAATTGGTAAAGAAATATATTATTTTTATTACTTTGGCTACGATGTGTCCTGCTGTTTATCTGACTTATGGCATTGTAAAAAGTACTATTTATGAAGCTTCTGCCAACAACTTTATCAACGAGGAGCTGAATTTTAATAATACCCAAGTAATAGACCGGAAGATTTCTTTCGAGAAGAAGGAAATACGTGTTGTGCTAATAGGCAATGAGGTTTCGGAAACAGAAATAGCAACCGCAAGGGATAACTTGAAACTTTTTAATCTGGCAGGAACCAAACTGGTTGTTCTT
>NZ_JARGEJ010000596.1:0-304 GCF_029211245.1 Robertmurraya sp. DFI.2.37
GTGGTGTGACGGGCGGTGTGTACAAGGCCCGGGAACGTATTCACCGCCGCATGCTGATCCGCGATTACTAGCGATTCGGGCTACATGTAGGCGAGTTGCAGCCTACAATCCCAACTGAGAATGGTTTTATGGGATTCGCTCCACCTCGCGGCTTCGCTGCCCTTTGTACCATCCATTGTAGCACGTGTGTAGCCCAGGTCATAAGGGGCATGATGATTTGACGTCATCCCCACCATCCTCCGGTTTGTCACCGGCAGTCACCTTAGAGTGCCCAACTGAATGCTGGCAACTAAGATCAAGGGTT
>NZ_JARGEJ010000597.1:0-304 GCF_029211245.1 Robertmurraya sp. DFI.2.37
AAATCATCGTTGCCCAAAACATCGAGCGCTATGAAGCAACTGGAAAAATTGATATCGATTATTTAGGGTATACGTCTGCCACAGGAATTATTGGGTTAATCGAATTATATGAACAGGACCCCGAAATTCCGGGATTAAAAGAATTGCTTGCCCAGAAAAAGGATGAACTTCCATTTATGAAATCTGACACTTGGCAGTCGAAAAACTATATAAGAGACAAAGCTTATCAAAAACTAGAAAAATTGAATTTATAAAAAACATAGCTCTCAGTTTTTAATGAGGCCACTGAAAAAGTGTTCAGCGG
>NZ_JARGEJ010000598.1:0-304 GCF_029211245.1 Robertmurraya sp. DFI.2.37
TAAGGGGTTCATCCCCTTAGTGAATTCCTGATAAGGAAGAGCAAGAGGAGTTCCCGCACACGTGAACATGAATCGACGCATAGCGTTGATTATTAGTATATTATATATGTCTTCTGTAAACATTGGTGTTACACTTCGTTAACAAAAATCTGCCAAAATATTGATTTATAGCGTCTCCCGTCGTTAACTTCGCGTTGTTTTTTTTGTAACTGTTCTACTATTTTACTAATTTTCAGAATATTATAATATATTACCTCCGAAAAGTAGGTGTCACACTTGAATCCGGAATGCATTTGAATTACCT
>NZ_JARGEJ010000599.1:0-304 GCF_029211245.1 Robertmurraya sp. DFI.2.37
GTGAATCTCATGAAGTAGAAAGATGGTTGATACAAGCAGGGTATCCATACGCTTTAACGGTTGAACGTTTTCAGGGGTTAAAAATATTTATGATGCTTGTAGGCTTTATAATGGGAGTATTGTTAATGATTATTGGCTTCCCATTCGCGCAATTTTTAATTCTTTTCTTGCCTCTGATTGGTTATTTTGCAACGATTTTTTGGCAGAAGGGAAAAGCGACAAAAAGGCAGGATGAGCTTGGTTTCTCTTTACCAGACTTCCTTGATACGGTCAGTGTCACGCTTCAAGCCGGCCTTGGTTTGGA
>NZ_JARGEJ010000006.1:0-153594 GCF_029211245.1 Robertmurraya sp. DFI.2.37
TAAAGGCTTCCCAATGTTGATGATGATCAAAAAAGATCTCTTTTAGAATATTTCTGTCCATAAATAAAAAATACCACAGCCCTAATGACTGCGGTAGACCTTAAATTTTTATACTTTCTTATCTTTTCAAAAAAAACCATCAACATATCATTTGTTGATGGTCCAGTTCGAAGTTCACTGTCGTTTTATTCCGTTATTACTTCATATATAAGGGTTGGTGCATCCACTTTTGATGGCGAGACTTTAATATTTCGATACAGTTTTTCTTTAACCTCGCTGACGTCTTCAAAATTGCTATAAATCGTCACAAGTGATTGACCTTTAGTCACTTTATCACCAATTTTTTTATTGAGGATAAAGCCAACTGCTAAATCGATGCTTGACTCTTTTGTCGCTCTACCTGCTCCAAGCAGCATCGCTGCCGTTCCTATTTCATCAGCGACCATTTCTGTTACATAGCCATCCTCTTTCGCCTCTAGCTCAAAGATAAATTTTGCTTGTGGAAGCTTTGACGGGTCATCCACGACTGAACTGTCTCCACCTTGTGACTGTAAAAAGGTTTTAAATATTTCCAAAGCAGTTCCATTCTTAATAACAACTTGTAGCTTCTCTCGTGCTTCTTGGAGATTACTTGCTTTATTGGCCAAAAGCACCATCTGACTTCCAAGGGCAAGGCACAGCTCTGTTAAATCTTCCGGCCCCTCCCCTTTTAATGTTTCAATTGCTTCTTTGACCTCTAAAGCATTGCCAATCGCAAAGCCAAGTGGCTGATTCATATCAGATATAACCGCCATTGTCTTTCTGCCCACATTATTCCCGATTCGGACCATTGCTTTCGCAAGCGCCCGGGAATCTTCAATCGTTTTCATAAATGCTCCAGCACCAGTTTTCACATCTAAAACGATAGCATCCGCTCCAGCAGCAATTTTTTTACTCATTATTGAGCTAGCAATGAGCGGAATGCTGTCCACTGTCGCCGTCACATCTCGCAGGGCATAAAGCTTCTTATCTGCTGGCGTTAAATTTCCACTTTGGCCGATGACAGCTAGCTTATTCTTATTTACTAAACGAATAAATTCTTCCTTTGTTATTTCAACATGAAATCCAGAAATCGATTCCAATTTATCAATGGTTCCACCAGTATGACCGAGACCGCGTCCTGACATTTTTGCAACTGGAACTCCAACCGAAGCGACCAAAGGACCTAATACAAGGGTGGTAGTGTCTCCTACTCCCCCAGTTGAATGTTTATCAACCTTAATCCCTTCTATCGCCGAAAGATCTATTTGTTCACCTGATTGAACCATCGCCAACGTAAGATCCGCCCGTTCTTTTTCAGTCATCCCTTGAAAATAAATGGCCATTGTCAATGCACTAACTTGATAATCTGGGATTTCACCTTTCGTGTATCCTTCAACAATAAACTGAATCTCTTCTGTGGTTAGTTCTTTTCCATCTCGCTTCTTTTCAATTAAATCGACCATTCTCACGCGTATTCACCACTTTTTTTCAGAAATAGATGATTATCGGTTTTACTTTAATTCCTTGATCATGGCTTTGACAAAACGAAGAAAATTTTCTTTCACTTTTTCTGTTGTTTCAATTACTTCCTCGTGGTTTAACGGTTGATCAAGAATACCGGAAGCCATGTTCGAAATACAAGATATCCCTAGCACTTCAAGACCGCTATGACGAGCTACGATTACCTCTGGAACTGTCGACATTCCCACTGCATCGCCACCCATTACTCGTAGCATTCTAACTTCAGCAGGCGTTTCGTATGTAGGACCCGTATTTCCAACGTATACACCTTCTTGAAGCTTAATGTTTAACTGTGAAGCAATTGCTTTTGCCTTATGAATTAGTTCTTTTGAATACGCCTCTGACATATCCGGAAATCTTACGCCTAATCGCGAATCGTTTTTTCCAATTAAGGGATTAGATCCCATATTATTAATATGATCCGTAATTAGCATAAGGTCTCCAGCTGAAAAAGACTCGTTGATGCCACCGGCAGCGTTTGTCACGATAAGCGACTTCACGCCAAGTTCTTTCATTACTCGAACTGGGAAAGTCACTTGCTCAAAGCTGTATCCTTCATAAAAATGAAATCTTCCTTGCATGGCTACAACTGGTGCTCCGTTTAATTGACCGAAGACTAACTGACCAGCATGGCCTTCCACAGTCGATACTGGAAAATCAGGAATTTCCTGATAAGGAATGCGTACTGCATTTTCAATTTCATCAGCCAGTACTCCTAATCCAGAACCGAGAATGAGGCCAATTTCAGGATTCAAATTGAGCTTTTTTTGTAAATACTCAGTTGCTGCTACAATGTTTTCATAATTCATTTCATGATCCCTCCACTACTTTAAATCACCAAGGAAGCTTTGTCCGTATTTAGGGGGCTTTACTTTAAAGTTTTCAGCAACTGTTGCCCCAATATCAGCAAATGTCTCCCGTATAGGCAATGACTTCCCTGCTATATTTTTTGCATAAAC
Organism: Robertmurraya sp. DFI.2.37; assembly: GCF_029211245.1. Taxonomy (NCBI): domain Bacteria; kingdom Bacillati; phylum Bacillota; class Bacilli; order Caryophanales; family Bacillaceae; genus Robertmurraya; species Robertmurraya sp. DFI.2.37. The sequence continues at coordinate 2,502 of NZ_JARGEJ010000006.1, forward strand.
AAGCAACGGAACATATTCACGGGTATGGTCTGTTCCATGATGTACAGGATCGTTTCCATGATCTGCTGTTATAATAAGCAAATCATCTTCCTGCAATTTTGCCAATACTTCCGGCAATCTTGCATCATATTCTTCAAGGGCCTTTCCATATCCTTCAGGATCCCTTCTATGTCCGAATAAAGCATCAAAATCGACTAAATTTAAAAAGCTTAACCCCGTAAAATCCATATCCAATGTTTGCACAAGCTTATCCATACCATCCATATTAGAAACCGTTCGCAACGATTCTGTTACTCCTTCTCCATCATAAATATCAGAGATTTTTCCAATTGCAATAACATCAAGGCCTGCATCTTTTAATTCATTCATAACCGTCCGTGCAAAAGGTTTTAAGGCATAATCATGTCTGTTAGCGGTTCTTTTAAAAGCACCAGGCTCTCCGACAAATGGTCGAGCAATCACACGTCCCACCATATACTTCTCATCAAGCGTTAGTTCACGTGCAATTTTGCAAATTTTATATTGTTCATCAATTGGAATAATGTCCTCGTGAGCAGCAATTTGCAGAACGGAATCAGCCGACGTATAAACGATTAAATCACCGGTTTTCATATGCTCTTCACCAAGCTCTACGAGGATTTCAGTTCCACTTGCAGGCTTATTGCCGATAATCTTTCGTCCTGTTCTTGCTTCAAGCTCGGAAATTAATTCCTCAGGAAATCCATTCGGAAATACGCGGAAGGGAGTATCTATATTCAACCCCATAATTTCCCAATGCCCTGTCATTGTATCTTTTCCACTCGAAGCCTCTTGCATTTTTGTATAAAAAGCTAACGGTTTCTCTACCTTTTCAATTCCTTTAATTTCACGGATATTGCTGAGACCCAATTTTCCCATATTCGGCATATGAAGGCCATTCATCCTTTCAGCAATATGACCTAATGTATCGGCACCCTTATCACCAAACTTTTCTGCATCTGGTGCCTCACCGATTCCTACAGAATCCATTACAACTAAAAAGATTCGTTTATATTGAAAAGTCATTCAATCTCCTCCTCGACAACATCATTCATCAGCGGCTATTAATCATTAGTTGAGATTTATCTTGCTTACTTTTCCCTGCTTTCACATAGATTACAAATAACTTTCATTTGTCAGAAGTCTGACATCTATATTTTACTAAAACATGGCAAGAAAAAGCTACCTATAAATCCCTAAGTAGCCGAAAAAATCTATTACTCTATTAAGCACGTGGATGAAATTTACTATATACATCCTTCAAGCGCGTCTTCGTTACATGGGTATAAATTTGTGTTGTTGAAATATCAGCGTGCCCGAGCATTTCTTGAACCGCTCTTAAATCTGCCCCATTTTCCAGTAAATGAGTGGCAAAGGAATGGCGTAACGTATGGGGCGTAAGCTCTTTTTCAATACCAGCTTCTTTCGTAAGCCTCTTTAAAATCTTCCAAAAACCTTGCCTTGTTAATCTTTTTCCATGATGATTTAAAAACAGGGCATCATCCTTATGTTTTTTCGAGACAAACTGCGGACGTCCGTTATCTAAATATTCCTGAATGGCGTTTGTTGCAGACTTTCCTAAAGGGATAATTCTTTCTTTATTCCCCTTTCCAACACAACGGACGAACCCCATTGTTAAATGGGCATCCTCTATATTTAAGCTAATTAATTCACTGACGCGAATTCCAGTCGCATAGAGAAGCTCAAGCATCGCCTTGTCCCTTTTTCCATAATGATTCTCAGCCTTTGGCGAATCTAGTAACCGCTCTACCTCATTCATGCTTAAAACTTTGGGAAGACTTCTCTCAAGCCTTGGGGTATCAATGTGGACAGACGGATCTTGGTCAACAATTCGCTCTCTTAACATAAATTGATGGAAAGCGCGTATAGAAGCAGTATGACGAGCCATTGTTTTTGCTGATTTCCCCTGTTCTTTTAAGTACCCTAAAAAATGGACAATTTGTGCACGTTGCACATTCTGATAATCGGAGATCCTTTCATTTTCCTGCAAAAATTTAATATAGCTTTTCAAATCACGTTCATATGAAATAAGCGTATTTTCTGCTAGCCCTTTTTCGACTAATAAAAAATGCATAAAATCTTTCAATTGAAGCTCCATGAACATTACTCCCCGTTTAAGTAAAACAAAATTAATCGGTTGAACCATGATGGCGTTTCCTCATTGACATTAGCGGATACCTTAATCGCTGTTCCATTTGGCTCATCATAGCGGTGATAATCCTGATACTCTTCATTTACCCATATAATACCATAGTAAAAAAGAATTGTGCATGCGGTGAATAGCAAAAATACTTTAAATGTATTTAATACAAGCTTAAGCCATGATTTCATTTTATTCGTTCCTCCAAAACAGCTATCATATATAGATGTTCTTTTTTAGAAAATGCCTCGCCAGCTTACAAGACAAATAAAAAACATCCTTATAGTAAAAGATATGCCAAGTAGGACAAGAAATATACCTCTCATACATATCTCTTTAAGCTCTATTGGGATCAATATCGGAGAAACGATAGCAAAAGCGCGAAGTGTGTCGAGTTGCTCCTGCAAGAGTGGAGCAAAGTTTCACTCTTGCTGGCCATACAAACCGCAAAGGCCATCGTCTTGGACAAAAAGAAACCGCCGATGGTACCCCACCGTCGGTCGACTTAGCAGGAATTTGATGAAGCATTAAACGCTTGTTCTTTACGTAAATGCACGACTTTTCCCTTAACAACAAAAAAGCCTCTTTCCCAGATAGAAAAAGGCCTTTATCTTATTCTTCTTCTTTATCTTGACAACGATAGCAAATGCCATGAAAGGTTAAACGATGATCTTTAATTTTAAAGTTCCATCTTTGCTCCACAACAGCTTCTACATCCTCTAATAGATCTTCTTGGATTTCATCAACAGCGCCACATTCAATACAAACTAAATGATGGTGGAAATGTGCAGCTCCTTCTTGTCGCAAATCATAGCGGGAAACGCCATCTCCAAAATTTATTTTGTCTACTATTTTTAACTCCGTTAATAACTCTAGTGTTCTATAAACAGTTGCTAGCCCAATTTCAGGTGACTTCTCTTTAACAAGGAGGTAGACATCTTCAGCGCTTAAATGATCCTCTTCGTGTTCTAACAAAACTCTCACAGTCGCCTCACGCTGAGGTGTTAGCTTATAGCTAGATGAATGTAAATGCTTCTTAATTCTTTCAATTCTTGTTTCCATTACAATTTGTCCTCCTCGCCACTGTCACGCTTTTATTATAACAGAGAGCGGAGTAATTTCAAAATAAAATCATTACAACCAAGGAAAGAAAATGATTTTTAAATAATAATCATTTTAATTAACTCTATGTTTACCAGATTCTTATCTACTGCACTGCATTCACAACCAGCTTCATTAAAGCCGGTGATACGTATGCCTCTATACCTGCTGCAGCCATTAATATGGCGAGTACCCCAATATAAGCAAGTACATATCTACCAAGTAATGGGAAAATGGGCTGACCTAACTTCTTCATAAATTGTCTTCTAATCATTTTAATAGAAAACGCCACTGATAGAGTTGCGCCAAAAATAAAGATAGGAATGATGATTAAATTTTGCGGCAAAATCGACACAAAAGAAAGTAAAAATCCATTCCAACCCATTTGATTGACTAAAAAACCGACGGTAAAGCCAACAACCATGCCTTTAATAAACAATAGCACAAGTATAACAGGAAGTCCGATAATTGAAACTCCTAATATCCACATTAAACCAACAAATTTACTATTGTGGAAAAAGCTCTGCATAAATAAATCATTAGAAGCGGCAACTTTTCCATCTGATACTTGTCCGAAAAACTGAGATAAATAATAGAATAAATCTTCTTTTTGCGTTAAGCTTAAACTATTTACCACGATCGCTCCAAAAATCACTCCCATAAGAAAGAGGACGACCACAAACAAATATATGGACGAATGTTCGCGAAAATGATTAATGACAATATCCTGGTACTTCTTTTTCTTCATGCCATGGCCTCCTAGAGTTCTAAATAGACTTATACTAAAATGTATGCCTTGTAGAACCCTTATATGCCATGAGAATCTATTAAAAAAGAAGAATCTATTAATCGCCTGTTTTTTGACATATACACTTTTCCAGCATCGAGAATGAATATGGTCTTATCTAGCAGCTAGTCCAATTTAGCAGAAATTTTTCCATATTTACCGCCGCCACCTGCTGCTAAAGACAAGGTTCCCCTTCTCGCTTGAACAATATATTGTGCGATTTTTTCTGGTACAACCTCATATAAAGCTGACTCCGGCACCGAATGCAAAATCGCCATTTCGGTCCCAAAATGATCCAACAGCTTATCAAACCATTTCGGACCGAGCCCAGGAATAAACTGCAGCGGAACTTGAGCTATATATGGAGGTCGATGCAACCTTCCATGAGCAGATGTTTTTAACTCACTTATTCGCTCTGCAACCCCTTTTATCACTTTTCTATGACCGCACTGTTGACATACTTTTTGATGCTGATCTGCTCTCGCGAAACATTTTGCACAAACTGTTTGATGATATTTTCCTAAAAGAGGATCAAGTCCATAGTTTTCAACAATTTGCTGGCCGTCTATCTCTTTAAAGGCTTCTTCTAAATGGGTAAAGGTCGCTTTTTCCATACGAATTTTTTGATATTCCCTCGCAATTTTCGCAAGCGAATGGGCATCAGAATTGGTTAAAAAGGGATATGAATGGAGCTCTTGTATTTGATCAGCCATTTGTGTATCCGCACTTAACCCAAGTTCAATTCCATCGATCAATGAAGGAATAAAAACCTCTGTTAATGATTTTTTCACCCCTTTTCCATATAAGCTTTTAAATGGTGTAAACACATGGGCTGGAATAAATAAACCGGCAAGCTCCTTTACTTTTTCTTGCAGTTCTCTTCCAGTTACATAAACACGCTGTGAGCTTAAATGAATATTTTTCAGATGATTGGCAAGCCAGTTGGAAAAAATCTTCATTGTCCTAAGATTTGCAAAGTAACAAAGGACATGAATCGGACCATTCGTGCCCTCATCATAGATTTCAAGCTCCGAACCGGGGATGACCGTCAACCCTTCATAATAAAGGCCACCCTCCTCAAGCTCAAGCAACCTTCCTTCCTCTAGTAGCCGCTCCATTTCCATGATCACTTCAGGTGAATGACAATCTATAATCCCAACCATATGCAACCCTTTCAAATCCCTAGCATGGGCAATGATATTTGAAAAAGTTAATGTTTTTGCTCCGGTAATTTTGACCGCTCGGCCTGTTTCCGTTCTGCCAATATGGATATGTAAATCTACAAAATAATCTTTCACTTTTTCAACGCCTCTTGAAGTTGTAAATATTGAATCGCATAAGCTGTTTTTGCATCATAAACCCGTTGTTCCTTCACGAATTCAATCGCCTCTTCCAATGTAACCTCCAGTACGTTCACAAACTCATCCTCATCAAGGCTTGCTGCATTTTCTTTCTTTGTTAGCCCCTTTGCCACATATAAATGAACAATTTCATCGGCAAATCCTGGTGATGTGTAAAAAGAAATAAGCCATTCTAACGATTGACTCTCATAGCCCGTTTCCTCTTCGAGTTCTCTTGCCGCTGTATATGCAGGATCCTCCCCTTTTTCTAGCTTGCCCGCTGGGATTTCGACCAATACCTTCTCCATCGGTTTACGATATTGCTCAACCATAACGATTTTATTGTCGCTTGTAATGGGGATGACCGCAACCGCTCCAGGGTGCTTTACAATTTCCCGTGTTGATGTATTTCCATTCGGTAATTCTACCTCATCCACTTGAAGGCGAATTATTCTCCCTGAAAAAACAGGTTCTGTCTTAATTGTCTTTTCCTCAAGACTTTTCATCATAAAGTCCTCCAGTTCTATTCCTAAATAATCTGTACATATAGTGTAGCATACTTAAATTGGAGGAGTACGAATGAAGGTATATGTGCATAAAAGAAAGATAATTCTGATTGGCAAAGCTCGTGAAGTACAAAAGAAACTAACACAATATAATCAATATCATCACTATGTCAACGATTGGATTCAACATATAAAAAAAATAAAGTCTAGCAATTAGTTTGTTCTTTGTTCCTCATTTTTTATACAATAAAATAAAAGAAGAGGTGAAGAAGATGAAAAAAAACAAGCTAGGAAAATCTGATTTGCAAGTGACAGAATTAGGTTTGGGCTGCATGTCCCTTGGAACAGACAAAGCTCATGCCCAAAAAATCATTGAAGCTGCCTTAGATGAAGGAATTAACTATTTTGATACTGCTGATTTATATGACTTCGGCGTGAACGAAGAAATCGTTGGTAAATCGTTAAAGCAAGTTCGCGACCAAGTCATTATTGCCACTAAAGTGGGCAATCGCTGGAATGAACAGAAAGACGGATGGCGCTGGGATCCTTCAAAACATTATATTAAAGAAGCGGTTAAACAAAGTTTAAAGCGCCTCGAAACAGATTATATCGATCTCTATCAACTTCACGGAGGGACGATTGAAGACAATATTGATGAAACCATTGAAGCTTTCGAAGAATTACAAGCAGAAGGGTTTATTCGTTATTACGGCATTTCCTCGATCCGTCCAAATGTGATTCGTGAATATGCGAAAAAATCGGACATTGTTTCCGTCATGATGCAATATAGTATTCTTGATCGGAAGCCTGAAGAGGAAGCACTTCCCTTCCTTCATGAACAGCAGATCAGTGTCGTAACACGTGGTTCTGTCGCCAAGGGACTCTTAAGTGAAAAAGCTTTGGAAAAGACTTCTCCATCTGGATACTTGGAGCATAGCTATGATGAGCTTCAACAAATCATCACAGAACTACAGGAAAAAGTCGCCGATTCTCGCCCGTTAACGGAAGTCGCTTTACACTACAATCTAGCAAATCCTGCCGTTGCATCTGTTATCGTTGGAGCAAGCTCTGTTGGGCAACTTCAAGAGAACGTGAAAGCCGTCAACTCTACTCCACTGACGAAAGAAGAGGTTACAGCGATTCAGAAGATTGCGCGAGCACATACATATCCAGCTCATCGGTAATGGGGAACGGTTTTCCTGTGCGCAATTATCCAAGAAAAAACAAAGTACGGTTCTCTCACCGCCAATTCCCATTGGTAGTACAAGAACCGTATTTCTCTATAACCCTAAGGTTTTATTTGGCACTTTTATTCTGAATGTGATCTGATCATTCTTCAAATCAAAGCTCTGAACTTTGACCTTGAATTTACTTTTTACTTCCATTTGGGTAACCCCAATATAGATGGATTGACTGCTCGGATCAATGTTGACCCAATTAGGTGTTTCTAATTTTTTTTCACGTATTCAAGAATCTTCTTTTCTGGCAATTGCAATAAACCTAGCGACATGTCTGAAGCATATAAAACAAGGTCACCATTTTCTTGTACCGAGGGCTCTAAAATGATGGAGATCGGAATTTCAGTTTGAAAAGCTTCAATTGACCCTAGTAATCTAACATTTTCACCAAAATCAACGGTGTATTTATCGCTTTGATCCTTCATAAGTTTATCAACATATTCGTTGACTAACTCATTCAAATTTTGTTTGCTTGAGTTGACCGTAAATTCAGCGCCCGGCTCCTCTTCAATATAAGCTTTCTCGGGCATTTCTGCTCCTGATACTGGCCATAGCAAGAGCGCGAAGACAAGGATGAATACAATAGCATTTACTCCAGCCAAACCTATAAATAATTGCTTCCATGACGGCTTTCTTTTTAGTTGTATTCTCATTTTTCCCACCTTCTATTCTGTCTCATCACTTGGCAATCCTGACTGTTCATTAAAATCATCTAAATACTCGAGCACACGCTTAGCCATCAATTTATACCCGCTTGTATTAGGATGGAATTGGTCCTCAGATAAGAGATGGAGCGTTGAATTAGAGAATAAATCTTTAGTCGGAATGTAGATGACATTTTCAAATTCCTCTGTCACCATTTCACTTGCATGATTCCAATCATCAAGAATGATCTCTAATTGTTCAATATCTCCGAAGACACGCTCAAACGGATTGTAAAAGCCAATCAAATAGATTTCCACCCCTGGATTTAGTTCATACATTTTCGTAAAAATAGCTCTTAATCTCTCAACATAGTTTACTCTTTCTTTTTCAAAAGGCTCCATGTTAAGATTCGTGTAATTACTTCGAACCACTTTCATAATATCATTTGCACCAATTGTGATGAGGACAATGTCCGCATTCTTAATTGATGATGCAATTTCTTCATTTTCCAGCCTGAGTAATAATTGATCCGTTCGATTGCCTCTCTTCCCTAAATTCTCAATCGAAATATGAATGTTCTGATCTTCAAACGTATGATTGAGAATTCCGACATAACCGCCACTATCCGTTTCATCTCCTACACCTTCTGTGAGAGAATCACCGATTGCAACGATTTTTTTATCATCATTAAAAAAACGAATTGCGCCTTCGATTATTTCCTTAACCTTCTCCTTAATCACCACTGCCACTGATTGTTCTTGCTCAGCATCTTCTTCTTGTTCTTCTCCACCATCAATATCATCAGAATGATTCTCCACATCTTCGTCATTCAAATTTGATACCACGTTTACACTTTTTTCTTCAGTCCTTGTCGAGATTGTTCCTGATAAAAATATATACAGAAGGAAACAGGCGATGACAAAAATAGCTGCGATAACCCACACTTTATTTCCCTTCAATTCACTCCACACCACCAAATTATCGTAATATCAAAATCTATGCATTGTAGAAGCCAACAAGTTATTTTATCACTCAATTATATGTTAAAGTAAGTGGATTTTAAAACCAGCCGCCTTAAGCCTTACCCTAGTCTAAAGAAGGATGAAACATTGCAACAGTCTACATTTTTATCATCATATAGTGCTAATTCTGCCTTCCCTTGCTTGTCTGCTTTGATGACAGCCTTTCCCTCTATTTCTCACAAAAGTGGATTTAACAATGGTATGCGGCATATTTATTCCTAGCAGAAACAAGCAATAAAAAACCCGAACAACGGCTGCGAAATCGTCATTAGCATTTCGCATCATTGTTCAGGCTTATCTTTAGTCGGATTCTTTTATTCCCCTTAAATGTATCAAAGTTGTTCTATCCTATTTGAACTTTTTCCAATCCATCGGACTTTCATTTAGCAATTCTTCAAACGACTTATTTTTTTCTCGCAACCGGCGCTCTTCTCTTTTTCTTTCCTCTTCTTCAAGCTGCTTTTTTTCTTCCGCTTTCTTTAACTGCTGCTTCTGGTCCTTTAACTGCTTCAGTAAATCAGCATTTAACATATCCCCAAGTGTTACCGGCTTATCTTCTTTTTTTGGTTGGACGTTCTGTTTCTTTTTCTTCATATTTATATTCATTCCTTTCGCTGCACTCAAGGCACAAAACGCAATGAAACAAATGCGCCTCGAGCGTTATTTTTAAAATATTCTAAGGTCATAGGGATAACAGTCAACTACAAATCACGCGGAGGTGAGTAGACCTCTTCGGTTGCGGAGTGACCGCATATTTATATGTGTAGATTGCCTTTCCAAGCACAAATAAGTGTAACTTCGAGCACGCAGACTTATCTTTGTATAAACAACTACTCGTTTATTGCTGGGCAATCAGTCCATGCTGTCTATCCCTATCATTCTCTGAAAGGATCGTTCCCTATGGCTTTAAAAATTGTGTATCCCATCTGTTGTGGACTGTATTGCTTCATCTGAAAAAGGGGTCCCTATTTACAAACGCCATCGCTTTTCAACCTATACAAAAGGATTGAATGAGCTGTCACAATGGCTTTGTGAGAGGAACTGTAAGGATGTCTGTATGGAATCTACAGAGAAATACTGGATTCCTGTGTTTAATGTTCTTGAAGATTCCTGCAACATCACTCTGGCACATCCTAAATATGTCAAAGCTATTCGCGGAAAAAAGACAGACAAAAAGGATGCCAAATGGATTGCTGATTTGTTTAAGCATGACCTCGTAGCTGGAAGCTTTATGCCTCCACATGCGATCAGACAACTTCGTGATTTTATACGTTATCGTTTTAAACGGACTAACATTATGTCAAGTGAGAAGAACCATCTTCAAACCGTTTAACCGTGTCTAACATCCAGCTTGGACATGTTGTTTCAGATACCTTCGGCAAAAGCTCTATGAACATCATTGAAAAGCTCCTTAAAAATCCTTTAAACACTACTTTTGATATTGAACCTTTTATCCACGGCTCCATCAAGAATAAACTTCCTGAACTGGAACTTGCCATTGACGGATTGATTACACCGGAGCAGGCTGTTATAAAGCACCTTTTGGTACAGTGTGCTACCGCTGTGTCAAAAGTGGCATGCATCCCGAAATTTGAAACCGCTATTTGAAACTCAAAAAAAGCGTAGAGGTCACAAACGGGCAATTATTGCCATTGCACGAATGCTTTTAACCGCTATCTACAATAATCTCAAAAAGAAAGAACCCTATAATCCAGAATTGTATAAAAAAGCTGATGTTATTCCAGTAAACCGTGAAATCGCGGTAGAACAAGCTCTTTTATTAGTTAAATCACAAGGGTTTCGTGTCATACCAGTAACGACCTGAGACTCATTTTCAACTAAATATTTCCTGTTCGCTCATTATGTGATGGCTTGTTTCACTATGCCTTCTTTTCTAGTGGTTGACCGTAGTAGTTATTTCAGACTTGTCTCTCACTAAAAGAACTTATATCGATTATAACATTTGAATCAGCCAACTATTCACCGGCAATTCACAAATAATTTAATTTTAATCAATGATTGAACATTATAAATTGGTATAATTTTACTGTATTCCAATGGAAAGGAGCTATGTTAAATGAAAAACTAACAATTGCAGCACTTTGATTATGTTTGCAGTTAATGTTTTTTCTAGGAATCTTACGTTTTTACATGCTAAACGGTATCTCCTTCGTAAATGGTCCTAATTTGTTTTAAAGAATTACATTACTAAATATAAACTTCTATCTTGAAAAACTTATTAACGTTTGAATTTAAAGATTAAACTATTATTCAATAATATGGAGATTTTCTATGAAAAAGTCAATTTTTATTTTTTTCATTATCTTAATAATTATTTTAGCTTTATGGGGATTAACAACGAAATATTTCCCAAAAACCAAAAATACTCAAAGTATACCTTCAAGTATTAATGGTATTACACTTTCCTTAAATAATAATCAAACTCATTTAAATAAACCTGTTTTAGAAATTAATATAAAAAACTCCAATAATTATGAAGTGACGTATGGTAGTGAATGGACAATCGAAAGATACGTCAATAAAGAATGGAAAAGAGTATTCCCAATTGATGAAAAAAGCTTTACAGTTCAATTATTCGCAGTAGAACCGCATTCTTCTAGTATTGAAACCATTAATTTACAATCTTATTTAGAAGATGAATTAATTGTTGGGAAGTATAGGATTATAAAGGAAATCGAGAATAAACAAATCAAGTATCTATTGGGAATTACCTTCGAAATCAAATAGACAACGAAAAGTTAAATTATATTTTGGGGAGGACTACAGAATAGGAAAAATTCTCAAATCGTTATTAGTTTCCGTATTCATTTTTAGTATTGTTAATGTAACTAGCGCTTCTTCAGCAACCTATGAGAATACTAAATTTAACCCGAATCAAGGTGCATTAAAATATATAGAAAGTATTGAAAAGACACTTGAAAAAAACTATGGATCACTCAAAAGATTTGAAGATGTTGGCGGACTATATTTTGATGAGATGGGTGTAGCACACATCGGCTTAAAAAATCGAACTTTAAAGAGTACTGAATTGACCAATCATATCATCGAAATTGTAGGGGATAGTTACATTAAACTTGAAGAAGTGAACTACTCTATTACAGAACTTGATAACTTAAAAGAATCTATCTTAAATGATATAGTATCCTTCTTAATCATATGAAGATTTTAAAAGATCTACTTTTACAATAGATGCTTTATTTAAAACACAAAACCTAGTCCTTACTTTTAATTATGAAGGATTACCAGAAGATTTAGTAAACCAATTAAAAATAAAATATCAAGATGTTTTACTGGTTGAAGAAGTAAATTTTCAATCAAGCCCAAATAAAGGAAGAAAAGAAGATTGGAATCAACAAGTTTCAGGGCTTGGCATTAGAATGTCCAGTGTTCTTCATGCTCAACTGGTGCAATTTTCTATAAAGATGGGAATTACTTTATCTCGACAGCAGGGCATTGTTTTGGAATTGCTGAAACATCTGCAACGAGAGGTGCTTTAGTAAGACAATATTCTACTAATATTGGAAGACAACACGCCGATGGTCGTGGTAGAGGATTAGATATTGGATTAGTTCGAATTACCACTGATAATACATTAACTGGTGGGCGATATGCTACAAATAAACTAAAACGTTATAATTCTGTCGATACTTATGACGCAAGTATTACTTCATTGTCAAATGTTTACACTGGTCAATATGCGTGTAAGTCTGGAATTACATCAGATTATACATGTGGTGCTGTGACAAACGCCAATACGACTGTTAAATACCCAGAGCAGACTTACACTTTTAATATTGCCAAAGTAGCAGGTACTGACTGGTCTTTGCCTGGTGATAGCGGTGCAGGTGTTTATAATAGTAGTGGTTCAACAGCAACTATTTAGGTAATGTTTCTGGTAACTATAAAATAAATGGAGTTGTTCAAGGAGGTTATATTTCAAAATTTAGAGATGTTGCAGATTCATACGGTGTATCTTTATATATATCTAACACAATTTATAAAGTAGTGAATTAAAAAAATGGAGAATTTTTTCGGTTCATGAACCCTTCGGTGTTTGTTAAGAAAGTGTCTAATTTTACTTTTAAAAAAACACCTAAAATGTTTTCATTTGATGGCCACTTCATAAAAAATTATTTCTTGCGGTCTAATCTTTTATGAAGTGGTAAAATCTATTATAGCACCTATCCCATTCTATTTCCGTTGTAAGCTTTTGTTCACTATCACTGAACGTATAAGCTCCTCTTATTTAACTCATTCTATGGATGAGGGTTTATCGAAAAGGAGGAAACGAATATGAGCCAAAAGCGTGAAAAAGGAAACAGTCAAAAAGGACAGCCTCATGCTGAGAATGTGAAACAAAACATAGCTGCCGAAGAGTTAGAACAAGCTATTCATCCAACAAAAAGGCAGAATTCTAAACAATAATGTAGTGGAGAGACTTGGTTTTCTGCCAGTCTCTCCCCGTCATGTAGTCATCCCTATCCTTCGTGGACAATCGTTTAACTTTTGTTTTTCCACTAATTATCTCTGTATCATGTTCAGTTGTTTTAACCCCTAGCCTACGTGCTCCCATGCCAAATGGGCATTCATAACCAACTTCGCTCATTCTGACTAAATTCCTTTTTCCTTTGATTCGATTTCATCATTATCCTAAAATGAAAATACTACGAATATTACAAAAGGAAGGATGAGTGCACATGAGTGAAGATAAACATGTTTTAGTTACCGGTGGAACGGGTATGCTTAAAGGTGTTGTTCGTTACTTTGTCGAGCAAGGCAATACGGTTTCCGTCGTAGCTAGGAATAAGGAGAAGTTACAAAGTTTAAGCTCTACATTTAGAAACCTTCCTGGAACCGTTCATCCCATAGCTATTGATTATACTCAAACCGATGATTTCATTCGTAGAATTTCCCAATCTATTTCCCATTTTGGACCATTTTTCGTGTCAGTTAATTGGATACATAGCACTGCCCCACATACCCCTGCAGCGTTATTGCAATTACAGGCACACACCTCACCAGGCAGCCGCTATATGCAATTGTATGGAAGTGCCTTTGCCAATCCGGAAAGAAAGGATGACGATAGAAATACATACAGAAAAGAATGCCCACAGATTCACTATCAGGAAATTATTTTGGGTTTTATGATTGAAGGTAGCTCTTCTAGATGGCTGACTAATCGGGAAATTTGCGAAGGTGTGATTAACGCTCTTGCCTCTTCACCTGAACGAAAAATAATTGGCGCTGTTTCTCCCTGGTCTTTAAGACCATAATCGGTGCCATCCTTTCCCTAATCGAACAAAAAAGAAAATGAAGTCTAATCGGAGAATTTTTAACTTATTTCGGCTATATTGATTTTTAGCATGAATTTGCTTCCATATCTAAGTTAAAATTCTGTAAACCGCAAACCAAAGCTCGTTTTTGCTCTTGAAATGTGTAAAGATAAAATTGATTCATTTAGATCATGATGCTCACTTGATCATGTTAAGCAGTAAGAATGATTTTTATGGAGGAATCGTCATGAGAAAAGCGCTTCGTCTCATCTTATCAATTCTTTTTGCCTTTTTAACTGTTGGCTTGTACTTTTCCAACCGGATTATGTACATGAAAAAGAAGGATGATGATTTTATCATTGACCGTGAAAAGTCTGCTGGAAGATTAAATACCACTTCTTTTGAGCAATTGCCAAAGCGAGAAATTTTGATCGCTTCCAACTTTGGCTATCACTTAAAAGCGGTTGTTGTTGAACCCCATCAAACCAATAAATACATGATCTTCTGTCACGGTGTAACAGAAAATAAATTTAACTCTATTAAGTATATGAATCTTTTTTTAGAAAGAGGTTTTAATGCCGTGATCTATGATCATAGGCGCCATGGAGAATCTGGCGGCAAAACCACGAGTTATGGCTATTACGAGAAATTTGATTTAAAGGCGATTGTCGATTGGTTGCGGCTAGATCGAGGACCTGATTTACTCTTGGGAATTCATGGCGAATCCATGGGCGCTGCCACCATGCTTCTTTACGCAGGTATGATCGAGGATGCGGCTGACTTTTATATTGCTGATTGCCCCTTTTCTGATTTCCAAGAACAGCTTGCTTATCGCCTAAAAGCAGAATTGAAGCTGCCAGCTAAGCTGCTGTTACCTGTAGCCGACCTCTTTATTAAAATGCGCCAGAAGTACTCTTTAAAGGATGTTTCCCCTATTTCTGTTATTGATCATATTAAGAAGCCTATCCTTTTTATCCATAGTAAGGAAGATGATTTTATCTTGCCGACGATGACTGAGGCTCTCTATGAACAGAAACAAGGACCAAAAAAGCTATTTATTGCTGAAAACGGAGTCCATGCCCAATCATTGAATGAAAATAAAGAAGACTACGCAAAAGTAGTAGATGAATTTTTAGCAGATTATGTAGTTGTAAAAGACCAGAGAAATAAACAAATGGCTGGCATAGAATGATGGTGTATCTATACCAGCCATTTGTTATATCGTTAATTTAGTTTATTGACAAAACTCATTCTCGGGTTCAAGAATTCATTCGGACTTTTTAACTGAAAGCTATTGGAACTCTGAGAAAAGTCAATTTTAAGATTCTCATTTAAAAAAACTTCTTTTGATTTTTCCACATAGATTGAACCGATAGAGGTTTCAATCGCCCGGTCATCTTCATCAATTTCGTTGACTAGCCAAAGTGATGTTACCCCACTAACGACACAACCGCACCCTTCTGTATCATACTTCAGCTTAAGAAAACCCTTTTGTTTTCCAGTCTTTTCCTCAATTTTCTTCGCTGCTCTCTCTGTAACGGTAATTTCCATTCTATCATCCCCTCCATCTGTTGATATTGTAGCATAACTACTCTCTTCTTCCACACCTCATGTTTTCGCATCATTTAAATTGGGAAATGCTATGAAATATACTTTTAGCAAAACCCAAATTTCCTTAACGAAACATTTTTTCGCTTTCCCTATTTATATAGAATGGCACAATAAGATTGCTATAGACCCACCCATTTAGTTGTTGTTATCCTAGTAATATGTTAAATATAGGAGAGTTCGAAGAATGAATACTGAAAAATATCACAACCTCAAACTAGGAGAACGGGGAGCAATTCTTAGTATTTTTGCTTATATTGTTCTGTCTATCATAAAATTACTCGTCGGCCATATGAGCGATTCTGCTGCTTTAAAAGCAGACGGCCTCAATAATACAACCGATATTATTGCATCACTTGCTGTCCTTATCGGGCTAAAATTGGCGCGCAAACCACCTGATAAAAACCATCGTTACGGCCATTGGAAAAGTGAAACGATCGCCTCGATGATCGCCTCTTTTATTATGTTAGCCGTTGGGATACAAGTATTGATTGATGCCGGATCATCTTTATTTGAAGGCAGCAAGGAGCCGCCCGATATTATCGCTGCTTACACTGGTGTTTTTAGTGCAATAGCCATGTATTTTGTTTATCGTTATAATAAAAAATTAGCGTTGAAAATCAACAGTAAAGCCGTGATGGCCGCTGCAAAGGATAACATCTCTGATGCATGGGTAAGTATCGGAACAGCAATCGGGATATTTGCTTCCCAATTAAATATGCCCTGGTTGGACGTATTAACCGCTATTATCGTAGGGCTGTTAATTTGTAAAACAGCTTGGGATATTTTTAAGCAGGCTGCCCATGAACTTTCAGATGGATTTGATGAAACTAAGCTCGTCGTGTATCAAAAAGTGATCTCAAACATTTTTGGCGTTACAGGAATAAAAGAAATTAAAGGAAGGAATTATGGCAATAACGAAGTGATCGATGTTGTCATTTTCGTCAATTCAACCTTAGATATTAAGCAAGCTCATGATATTGCAACCGCAATTGAAGATACCTTGATGAAAGACTATGGAGTTTATGAAGTACATGTCCATGTAGAGCCTCATTGAAAATATTCTAATTGTCTTTTGAAAAGATAAATAGACTATTTCATAACACAACGCCATGCCATCTCGTCAATTTTATACAGTCTGCTTTCTGGATTGTGCGAAGCTTTACATCTATTGCGCAAATTTGAGAGATAATGCACACTTTTTATAGTTTATTGCGGCTCTTCCTCTAAATGACAAGTGCTCAAAAAGGCAAGTGAAGAAAATCATGCCAACTATTTCTCTACTTGCTAGATTGTTTTAAAACTTTTTAATCAGCCATCAGGTGCGCCTATTATCGATTTACGATTGGAAAGAATGACTTGTTTCTCCTAATAGAATGTCAAAATCTTTTACATATACAGCATTTCCAGTAATTTCAACATCTAAAGATTCGTTGTTTTTGGAAATGTGGACCATAACGCGACCATTTTTTTCCATTTCATGACCTTGCTCAACGATAAGGTGCAAAGATTTTTTAAAGTGGTGATTAATATATGTGGCATAAAAAGCTCCCATCACACCCGAAGCTGTACCCGTTACTGCATCCTCGATAGTACCTGAATACGGTGAAGAAAAATGTCGAGCATGCATATCGGCATTGGAATCATAGGTTTCCAAACAGAATGGATGCACAGATGCTGTAGGCATTTCTTTTAAAATAGATGGGAAGTTTTTATTATTAGGGTGCATTTTTTTAAATGCCTCTAATTTTTTTATTGGTAGTAATAATGTCCACGTACCTGTACTTCCATATACTATTGGTAAATTGTCTTCAATATCAGATTCTTCCAATCCGATTGAGTCCGCTAGTTCTTTTCTTGAACCATTAAAACTTTCAAATTTTGGTTGAGCTTGTTTCATCGTTATAAATTGGTCACTTCCAGTTATCGTTACAGGTAATATCCCTGCTTTTGTTTCAATTGTAAGGTCTATTTTATCCCCCAACAATCCTTTCTTTTTTAACGCATAAACCGTTGCTATTGTGGCGTGACCGCATAGATCCATTTCATGACCTGGGGTAAAAAAACGTATTCTCAAATCAGCTACTTGTGATTTAACTGGAAAGGCCGTCTCATTAAAACCCACTTTTAAAGCAATCTCCTGCATTTCCTCTTCAGTTAACTCAGCTCCATTCAAAACAACTCCCGCAGGATTCCCTTTATTAGGTTCTTTGCTAAATGCATCATAATGATAAACTTTTACAGACTTCATACCCATCCCCCTTTTATTTTATCCCACTCATTTCTGCGTTCTTTTTTCATTAAAATAACTTCTATAAATATAAACATAAAACCTCCCTAGGCTATCTTTTTTATAAATCATTTTAACTGATTCAGGCATTTCAAAATCAAATTTTTTTATCCTTCTAAATATTTCTACTTAGGCATTTTTACACTTAAGGGTCATGAATATGTGCTCTTATCAATCTCAATCTAAAAACTGCCATTCCCTTTCTACTTCACAAGCACTTATTTCGCGAGATTTTATTCATCATTTAATCATTCTTTTTCGCTAACCAGAAATATTTCCCAGTACTAATCGAACATACTTTCGTATATAATAAAAGCGAATATATGTTCTCTATAAGGAAAGGAAGATACCAAAATGAAGGATAAAGTGATTTTTCTTGTAGATATTCAATCGTTTTATGCTTCTGTAGAAAAGGTTAGAAACACAGCTTATCAAAATAAACCTCTAGTAGTAGCCGGAGATCCTGAAAGAAGGTCGGGAATTATTTTGGCTGCATGTCCGATTGCAAAAGGTTTCGGAATTAAGACCGCTGAGCTACTGTGGCAAGCTCAAACAAAATGCCCTCAACTAGTTGTCGTTAAACCACATATGCAAACCTATATAAATGTCTCAGTAGCGATTAGCCGGATCATGGAACAATTCACCGATTTAGTTGAACCATTTTCAATTGACGAGCAATTTTTAGATGTATCTGGAAGCTTGAACATATTAGGAAACGAGTATAAAATGGCCGCAACATTGCAGCGACAAATTCTCAACGATGTCGGAGTATATGCCAGGATCGGTATCGGCAAAAACAAAGCTCTTGCCAAAATGGCTTGTGATAACTTTGCAAAAGGAAATAAAAAAGGAATATTTAAGTTAGATGAAACGAACATGGAACAACTTTGGAAGCTACCAGTTAATAAAATGTTTGGCGTCGGAAGAAGAATGGAGAAAAACTTACAAGGCATGGGGATATTTACCATCGGCCAATTAGCTACATTCCCAGTTGAGATCCTTAAAAAGCGCTGGGGAATCAATGGAGAAGTGCTCTGGCAAACCGCTAATGGAATTGACCCTTCTCCTGTTACCGTCAAAACACATGATCAACAAAAAGCTGTTGGCCATCACATGACATTGCCAAGAGATTATTCTGAAATAGAAGAAATTAAAACCGTTTTATTGGAGCTTAGTACTGAAGTAGCCAGAAGATGTAGGAATAAGGGCTATATGGGAACTACCGTTTCATGCGGAGTTAGGGGGGCAGATTTTGATGCTCCAACTGGTTTCCATAGACAGATGACATTGCCGATTCCTACTAATTTTGATATGGATATTTTTACCGCAGCCTATAAATTATTTTTAAGACATTGGGATCGGCAACCGGTCAGAAGTCTTGGGGTTTCATTAACCAATCTGCAAACAGCTGACTGTTATCAAATCGATTTATTCGATAACTATTTAGAGAGAGAACGCTTAAATCATGCATTAGATGCGATCTGGAATAAATACGGACGGACAGCCATTTTTCGAGCTTCTTCTTTAACCCACGCAGGGCAAGCCTTTGAGCGTGCAAAAAAAATAGGTGGACATTACAAATAAGGGTGAATAGAAAATGCCAATAAATAAGTTAAGCAAAGGACATAATTTACGCTGGGAATCCAGTCGGATGATGCTACCTGAGCATAAAGAACAGCTATTAGAAGAAAAACGAAAACAGCAGGAATTTATTCCGCCTCTACTAGATCATGATCAGCTCGAAGAGATTAATCGTGAAATTTTGAAATCGATCGAACAAATGCGAGCAGTGACCATTATCTATGCAGATAAATACGGACCAAGGCAGTTCTGGGGCTGGATTCAAAAGGTTGATCCAATAGAAGGCTCGTTAAAAATCGTGAACGATGCTGATGCTCTGAGCCTTTCCTTTACGAAAATTCTCCAAGTGGAAATCAGCTAAAAACCCCTCTCGTAGATTCTCTGAAATGTTTGGATGGACATTATAAACAGATTCAAGTTCAGGCATCGAGTGATTTCTGTCTTTCAAGGCCTTCATTCTTGGTTTTTTTCTTTACCGAACGAACTCTTTTTGACATAAAAAATAATCCCCTTGAAGTAAACAGGGTGTTTAATCTGTCTACCTTAAGGGGATCATATCACTTTACTTAGTGTCTTTCGTTTGTTAAATCGTAAACTTTAAAAATAATGACATTAGCTTAGCCTTATCAATTTCAAAAACTCACTTCTAATTTAAAAACGAACGTTCAGTTATCTAAATAGGTTGTTTTTCAATTAAATTTCATTTTAGTAACGCTAAATAATTAAAAATTGTTCGTTTTTTAATTTACCTTAACAGATTGTGAAATCAACTCAGCCGCCAAAAAAATTCCGAAAGGATTGCAATGTTGTTTCACGATTCAGTGCAGCGATTGATGTGGTCAATGGAATTCCTTTTGGACAAACCTCCACACAGTTTTGTGAGTTTCCACAGGCTGTTATTCCACCAGCTCCCATAATGGCTGCTAACCTTTCTTCTTTATTCATAGCCCCAGTCGGATGGGTATTAAAAAGACGAACTTGCGATAGCGGAGCAGGACCGATAAAAGAGGATTTCTGATTCACATTTGGACAAGCTTCAAGACAACAGCCGCATGTCATACATTTAGATAATTCATACGCCCACTGCCGCGTTTTCTCTGGCATTCTTGGACCTGCACCAAGATCATATGTACCATCTATCGGAATCCAGGCCCGTACTTGCTTCAATGCCTCAAACATTCTTTCCCTATCGACCATTAAATCTCTAATTACAGGAAAAGTTTTTAAAGGCTCCAGTCGGATCGGCTGCTCTAATTTATCGATCAAGGTTGAGCATGCTTGTCTTGGTTTCCCATTAATGATCATTGAACAACTTCCACAAACCTCTTCCAAACAGACGCTTTCCCAAACAACAGCCGTTGTTTTTTCTCCTTTTGCATTAACAGGATTTTTTCTAATTTCCATTAATGCAGAAATAATATTCATATTAGGACGGTACGGAACAAGAAATTCTTCTTCATAAGAAGGTGAATGAAGATCATTTTGTCTCGTAATCAGGAGGCGAATGCTTTTTTTAGCTTCCATCTCACTTCGCTCCCTTCGCTTTTGTATAATCTCTTTTTCTTGGCTCAATTAAAGAAATATCTACTTCTTCATAAGACAGTTCTGGTGCGTTTTTACTTTCATTATATTTTGCCATCGTTGTTTTAAGCCATTCCTCATCATTCCGCTCTGGAAACTCAGGTTTATAATGGGCACCTCGACTTTCATTACGGGCGTATGCACCAAGAGTGATTACTTTTGCCAACTGGATCATTCCTTCTAGCTGTCTAACAAATGAAGCACTTGTATTGCTCCATTTTGCTGTATCTTCGATATTAATTCTTTGATAACGTTCAGAGAACTCCTGTAATTTCTCATAGGTCATTTTTAGTTTCTTATTCTCTCGAACAACAGTCACATTATCCGTCATCATTTCACCGAGTTCTTTATGAAGAGTATAGGCATTCTCTGATCCATCCATTTTTAAAATAGCTTGATAGTTTTCTTCATCTGCCGTCACTTGCCGTTCAAATATCGAGGATGGAATCTCTTGAGCCGACCTATTTTGTGCAAGGATATAGTTGACCGCTTCAGGCCCAGCTACCATTCCCCCATAGACAGCCGATAATAAAGAATTAGCCCCTAGGCGGTTAGCTCCATGCTGAGAATAATCGCACTCACCTGCAGCAAACATTCCGGGAATACTTGTTTTTTGGTGAAAGTCAACCCATAATCCACCCATAGAATAATGCACGCCAGGGAATATTTTCATCGGAATTTTGCGCGGATCATCTCCCATAAATTTCTCGTAAATCTCCATAATCCCACCAAGTTTTACATCAAGCTCTTGAGCAGGAATATGAGAAAGATCCAAATAAACTTTATTTTCGCCATTTATGCCTAGTTTTTGATTTACACACACGTCAAAAATTTCTCTAGTCGCAATATCCCTAGGAACCAAATTCCCATAGGCAGGATACTTTTCCTCTAAAAAGTACCAAGGCTTTCCATCTTTATACGTCCAAACTCGACCACCTTCTCCACGAGCAGATTCACTCATTAAGCGATTCTTATCATCGCCTGGAATGGCAGTAGGGTGAATTTGAATAAATTCGCCATTTGCATATGTGGCACCTTGCAGATAGAGTCGAGCTGCTGCGTAACCTGTATTAATCGTTGAATTAGTTGATTTTCCAAAAATCATTCCCGGTCCACCAGTCGCCACAATAACCGCATCAGCAGGAAATGCTTTTATTTCCATCGTTCTTAAATTTTGAGAGGTAATGCCTCGACATACACCATTCTCGTCAAGAATCGCTGAAACAAACTCCCAGCCTTCATACTTTGTCACAAGCCCTTTTACTTCATAACGTCTTACTTGTTCATCCAACGCATATAATAACTGTTGACCAGTTGTCGCTCCTGCATAGGCCGTACGATGATGCTGTGTTCCTCCAAATCTGCGAAAATCCAACAATCCTTCTGGCGTACGATTAAACATCACTCCCATACGATCAAACATATGAATGATTTTCGGGGCTGCCTCACACATTGCCTTAACAGGTGGTTGGTTTGCAAGAAAGTCTCCACCATATACAGTGTCATCAAAATGTTCCCATGGTGAATCATTTTCTCCTTTCGTATTAACAGCACCATTGATGCCACCTTGAGCACAAACAGAGTGAGAACGCTTCACAGGAACAAGTGAAAATAAATCTACTTTCATTCCGGCTTCCGCGATTTTTATTGTTGCCATTAAACCGGCTAACCCGCCTCCAACGATCGCTACTTTTCCATTTTGCATATTAGAAACCTCCTGCTTTGAAGTTAGGCTTTGTTATATGTCGGTATTGATTATTGGCTCATTTTCTCAGAAGATCTTTCAGTCATACTTCCAAAAGTTTGTGAAACCATGTTTCACAAGAAATGAGCCAAAAATTGTTTTATCAACAATATGATTTAACGAAGCCATAAGTTAAACAAAAGCGAAAATAGCTCGAACCCCTACGAATGATAAGAGGATAAAAGCCCCTATCGATATATATTGAAAGATTTTCTGCGATTGTGGCGAAACTGTAATTCCCCATGTAATCAGGAATGTCCAAAGTCCATTCGTGAAATGATAGACCGCAGAAACGATACCAATTATATATAAAATTAACGATATCGGATTTGAAACGATGTCATGCATCATGCTAAAGCTTGCTTCGGCACCAAATGCTACTTGCACCCTTGTTTCCCAAACATGCCAAACAATAAAAAAGAAGGCGATAAAACCTGTTAAGCGTTGAAAAAAGAAACTCCAATTTCGAAAAAAATGATAGCGATTCACATTATTTTTAGATTTTAAGGCAATATACACGCCATATACAGCGTGAAAGATCAGGGGTATAAAAATAACAAATAACTCTAAAACGATTTTGAAAGGAAGATTCATCATAAAACTAGAAGCTGCATTATAGGATGCTTCTCCCCATGTCGCTGAATAATTTAAAAGTAAATGAAAGGTCAAAAATACTCCGACTGGAATGACTCCAGATAACGAATGAAGTTTTCTCCAAAAATTCTCAGTAAGACCTTGTCCCATTTGCAATGCCTCCTTCAATCAATCTACAGAAATAGAGTAGGTGCCAACATTTTTAGCACCTAGTCTACTTAAGCAGTTCTATTAACTGTGTGCAAAATCTCTTTCTTTCCTGTTTTTCCCTAGAAGCTCTTTACCAGCAATGCCTGGATGAGTCATTTCCTTTGGAGCAAGGATGATGTCCAATTCATCAGGAGTTAATATTCCTCTTTCTAACACGATTTCACGCACCGAACGTTTACTGCTAATCGCTTCTTTTGCCACTGATGCTGCCACCTCATAACCGACATGAGGGTTGATCGCCGTAATAATCCCCACGCTATTATTTACATACTCTTCCATAACTGAAGTATTGGCTGTAATACCGTTAATGCAGTACTTGCGAAAAACGGTAAATACATTGGTCATAATTTTAATGGATTGCAATAAGTTAAATACTAAGACAGGCTCCATCACATTTAATTCAAATTGGCCAGCTTCACAAGCCATGCTGATCGACAGATCATTTCCGGCTATTTGGAAGGCACTCTGATTAAGCACCTCTGCCATAACAGGGTTTACCTTCCCTGGCATAATTGAGGAACCAGGTTGACGTGGCGGAAGGTTAATCTCGCCAAAGCCGCATCTAGGACCTGATGCCATTAACCTCAGATCATTCGCAATCTTTGACATACTGAGCATACAGTTCTTAATGGCAGATGATACTTCCAAATAACAGTCCGTATTCTGAGTACCGTCAACAAGATTTTGCGTTCCTTTAATTGGATAGCCACTAAAGAAGGCAAGGTAACTATTTACAGTGGCAATGTATTCAGGGTCAGCGTTTAAACCAGTGCCAACCGCAGTTGCTCCCATATTGACCTCATATAAATTTTCTCTGGTACTGCTGATGCGCTTAATATCCCTTTTTAACACTTGAGCATAAGCATTAAATTCTTGGCCTAGTTGAATCGGAACCGCATCTTGCAAATGGGTCCTTCCCATTTTAATCATGCCATCGAACTCTTCTGCCTTTTGTAAAAACTCCTTATACAAACCATCCATGGCATTGAGCAAATTCTCTAAAGTCATTAAAATGGCTAAATGGACGGCTGTAGGAAAAGCATCGTTTGTTGATTGAGCCATATTAACATGGGTATTTGGACTGATGATGCTGTAATTTCCTTTTTCCTCGCCTAACAGTTCTAAAGCACGATTAGCAATAACCTCATTTGTATTCATATTAATAGAAGTTCCTGCTCCACCTTGAATGGGATCAACGATAAATTGCTCATGAAGTTTCCCTTCCAATATTTCATCAGCAGCGGTTAAAATTGCATTTGTAATCGATTCATCCAACTGCCCAATCGCATTATTGGCTAATGCTGCTGATTTTTTTACGATTGCCATCGCTCTTATTAATGCTTCATCAATGCGATATCCGGTAATCGGAAAATTCTCAACTGCACGCAGCGTTTGAACACCGTAATAGGCTTCAACAGGAATTTTCTTCTCACCTAAAAAATCCTTTTCAATACGAAAATTTTCAAGATTGTCAGACATATATATCACTCCTATTCAATATGATGCGAAATCTTATCACGAAACCCTAGAGCAATATGGAACTTAACAAAATGCCGATCGTAACCGCCCCAATTGTTGAAACTAAACCAGGAATCATAAAGCTATGGTTTAAAATATATTTTCCAATTCGAGTTGTGCCAGTGCGATCAAAGTTAATTGCTGCAACAACTGTTGGATAATTCGGAATGAAGAAATATCCATTAACTGCTGGGAACATGGCGATAAGCAAGGCCGGATTAATCCCTAATGTAATACCTAAAGGCATAAGTGTTCGGACCGTTGCAGCTTGACTATAAAGAAGAATCGATAAGATAAATAGCGCGACGGCAAATAACCATGGTGCAGACGTAACTAAATCAGAAATAGAGCCTGTGATCATCTCGCTATTTCCACTGAAAAAGGTATCTCCCATCCAGGCAATTCCAAAAATAGCCACTACTGCTGCAGCGCCTGCCTTAAAGACACTGCCAGAAACAATTTTTTCAACATTGACCTTACATAAAATAATCATGAGAGCTGCTGCAGTAAGCATGATAATTTCAATCGTTACAGGCATTCCCATTCTTTCCAGCTCACCTTCAACCTCCCAAGCTGGACGCAAATTCTCAAATGAACCGAAAAAGACAACTAAAACAGCGGCAAGTAAAAATAATGCAACAGAAAGCTTTGAGCTTTTATCAGCCACATACGCTTTCTTTTCCTTTTTAATTGGTGCTAATCCCGCTTCTAATCGTTTCAAATATTCTGGATCGTCGGACAGCTCTTTACCTGTTTTACTAGCAATAAATGCTCCAATCATACAAGCAATAAAAGTAGACGGAATACAGATCATTAAAATATCTGTAAGCGTGATATTAAAATCAGTTAACAGTGCTAATAGAGCTACCGTTGCCGCAGAAATCGGACTAGCGGTTATCGCTTGTTGGGATGCGATAACAGCGATGGACATAGGTCTTTCTGGTCGTATTCCCGCTTCACGCGATACTTCGGCAATAACTGGTAAAACCGAGTAGGCAACATGCCCAGTACCCGCGCAAAATGTAAACAAATACGTAACCATCGGTGCTACATAGGTGATATATTTCGGGTTTTTCCGCAATGCTTTTTCAGCCAAATAAACAAGATACTCCATGCCACCTGCTGCTTGTAAAGTACCTGCTGCTGTTATAACAGCTAAAATCATCAGCATGACATCAATAGGAGCAGAAGTCGGTTGGAGACCAAAGATAAATACGAAGATAGCTAAGCCGACACCACCCATAACTCCAAGGCCAAGACCCCCTAGCCTCGCCCCTATAAAAATGCAAGTAAGTAGGATAACTAACTGGATCCACAGCATCATTGATTACCTCCTATCATTATTCAATTTTTTAAAAGAATGGCCTAACTTCAAGATTTCATTAATCACCACCTTTTGTGAAGTTTTTCACATGAATATTTGTCTTAAATAAGACTTATTCATATAGGCTATAAATAACCCACATCTCCATCATATGGATGACCTACAAAAACCTACAATAAATTACAAAACCACTCGAGATATACATAATTTTGTCATTTTTAATAAAACAATCATTTTGCCTATCTATTACAATGAAAGTGGAAAAGAAACATCGATTTGAGTTTTTACTCGAAGGAAGGATCGATTAAGTGAATAGAAAACTTTTAACCTATTTATTGCTCATTATCCTCGTTCCGATAGCAGGAGAATTCAATTTTTACCCTTTAAAAACGGAAATAAGAATTAGCTTAGGTACCCCCGTTTTTTTCTTTATTCTGCTATGGTCAAACAGGATTAACCCAGTAATAGCGGGATTTCTTACTGGGCTGTCTGTCGTCATATTTCGGGTGACATTGGGAACCTCTATTATGGTGGATAATTCGATTCCTTCTCTGTGGGGATTCCATGGACCGGTTTTTTTCTATTATTTTACATACGGTCTTCTTTTTTATTTATTAAGATTAAAAAAGTTCCTCCATGCTCCTTTTATCATGGGATTACTTGGAGTCGTTACAGAGGTATCTGCCAGTATGATTGAAATTGGAGCTCGAAATTTAATATTTCAACAGGAAATGTCATTCAGAACCTTTATGTGGATTAAAAGCATTGCAGTCCTTCGCAGTTTTTTTGTTCTCGGCTTTTTTAATATCATTATTTTGCGTAAAACAAAGCAGGCAGAGGCAGAGCTTAGAGCAAAAAATGAACAAATGCTTATTCTTGTCTCAAATTTATACGTTGAAATGATCCAACTGACAAAAACGATTCAAAATGCAGAAAACCTTACAAGAGAATCATATGAACTATATATCGAATTAAAAAAGGAAAATCATCGATTCGCTAAAAACCTTCTCTCTATTTCAGGAAAGACACATGAAATAAAGAAAGACGATCAACGTATTTTCTCTGGGCTGGCAAAATTAATCGATAAGGGGTCAAATGTTGATTATATGGAAATAGAAGAGATTCTCAATGTCATTGTAACCGCTAATCAAAATTACAGCTTGCTGCTAGAAAAAAAGATCGATTTTCAATTATCGATTAACGGGAGTCATCCTCCCTATCGAACCTATGTCATATTGTCCATTATCAATAACCTTGTTGCAAATGCAGTTGAAGCAATCGAAGGTTTAGGCAAAATTGTAATTTCTGCAGATCTAAATGAAGACTTTTTATATATTTCAGTGTCAGATAATGGTCCAGGAATTGCAGAAAAGCATAAAAAATTAATCTTCCAACCTGGATTTACTACAAAATTTGAAGGCAATGGGAAACCATCGAACGGAATAGGTTTAACCTATATTAAAAACGTAATTGAAGAAATAGAAGGAACGATAGAATTAGTCGATCAAGAGAAGGACAGTGGCACAACCTTCGTCATTTCTCTGCCAATCGACAAAATGAAAGGAAGTGATCTTCGATGAGATTTTTCCTTGTAGATGACGACGATTCAATCAGGATGATTTTATCTGATATTATCGAAAATGAACAATTTGGCGAGATTGTGGGGGAGGCAAGCGACGGTTCAGAGATTGATATAGAACTGCTTGCGAAAAAAAAGGTCGACATTTTGCTCATAGACTTGCTTATGCCACATCGTGATGGTCTCGAAACAATCCGAGCGATTACACCTGATTTCACTGGAAAAATCGTGATGCTTTCACAAGTTGAAATAAAGGAATTAATCGGGGAAGCCTACTCTCTCGGTATTGATTATTATATTTTGAAACCAATTAACAAACTCGAAGTTATTAATGTTTTAAAAAAAGTCAGTGAGAGAATTATTCTCGAAAATTCCATTCACAATTTTCAAGCTTCATTAAGACAAATTAATTCTCTCCAATCAATGAAAGGAGAAGAGCGTCCGCTTGTGAAAGATAAATCAATTCGTTTCCAAACGGAATGTCAAGGTATCCTAGCCGAGTTAGGAATCCTTTCCGAAGGAGGCCATAAAGATATTATTGATATATTGGAAATATTATTTGAAAGCAGCGATGATACATACTCTACCATTCCATCTTTAAAACTATTATTTGAACAAGCTGCGCAAAAAAACGGAAATGCTCGCGACGAATTACAAAAAGAAGTTAAAGCTTCTGAACAAAGAGTAAGGAGAGCCATTCATCATTCTTTAAATCACATTGCAGCTCTTGGATTGGACGACTACACCAACCCTATTTTTGAACAGTACGCAGCTAAATTCTTTGATTTTTCACAAGTGAGACTTAAAATGTATGAATTAAAACTAGGCTACCAAGTAGAAAATCAAGTTCCCCGAATCAATATTAAAAAGTTTATTCAAGCACTATACTGGGAAGTGTTAAAGCAGATGGAAGCCTAAAATACACTTAAAAGCTTGTTGCTGAAAAATATCGTAACAAGCTTTTCTTTATTTAGTTCCAGACCTCTTTAAGTGTATTTTTGAAAAGGAGGTCGAGTTTAGGTGTCCAATCTGGAGCATCCTTATTGAGCGTTCGTGTATACGCTCTTAAACGTAAAATTTCCTCGTTCACAAAATCGTTTATGACGTCAATCTTCGATTCAAGGGCAAGTTCTTCACCACTCATTTTTCTTGTGAGCAGCGTTTCTATCTCTTTCTTTAAGTCTCCATCTGGTAAAAGATTCTCCAATAATTTTGTGAACTCTAGCGGTGGAAATTGATTATATTTTTCAATCCATTGAGCAGCCAAAATAGGACGGAGGACATAAAAATATTTCTTTATTTTCACTTCATCCCCCTGCAAATACTCGCGAAAATTGTTGCTTGCCATATTTAAATAATGATGGATACATGAATGTGGAGTAAATATATGTTGACTTAGCTTCTTCATCTGCTCAATCGTTGAAAATGCTTGATAGTATACGATCCCAGAATGCAACCATTCTAATAATGGAGGATTCGATTTTCTCAATAATCTTAATGCCTTAGTAAGTTCCCATCCTGTTATATCTAATAAATTGTTAATCGGCAATTCAATCACATCGCGTTTTTTTCCTATCCCCATTTGGTCAATCGTTAAGTAATCTTCCACTTTATGGACATAAATGAAGCGAACATCATAGTCGCTATCTTTTGAAGGAAACTCCCATGCCCTGCTTCCTGATTCAACCGCATAGAGAATCTTTACATGATATTCTTCTTCTATTTGCATTAATGATTTTAAAATGATCTCTTTCAAAGCGATGACCTCATTTCTTTCCTATCTCCTCTTTAACCTCAAATGAAAATTCACAAGCTATTTTTTATCGAATATACTCCCTGTCAGTTTTTCAGCTAAGTTAGGAAACAAATTGTAAAGGATGCTTCCCATATTCATCCATCGTGGTAAATTTAATTCACGCTTCGGGTTGATCATTAATTTGATTATTTGTTCGGCAACATAATCCGATTTCAGCATCATTCTTTTTACATTCTTCACATAATTGCCAGATTTATCAGCAATGCTAAAAAAGTTCGTTTCAATTGGACCGGGATTAACAGCTGATACGAAAATATTTGTTTTTAACAATTCCATCCGCAGGCTGTTTGTAAAACCAAGGACAGCGTGTTTTGTTGCGGCATAACCGCTCGATTTTGGTGTAGCAAGTTTACCTGCCTGCGAGGCAACATTAATAATATGACCACGTTTCTCCTCCAGCATTGCAGGCAAAACTTCCATCGTACAAGCAATTAATCCAAACACATTCACTCGAAACATCTTTTCAATATCTGCAAAATCGGCTTCATGAACCGATTCAAAAACGCCAAAGCCAGCGTTATTTAAAAGAATATCAATATGACCTACTTCCTGAAGTATTTTTTGAAAAACGATTTTGACTTCTTCAACATCACTGACGTCTAGCTGATAGTATATGGCTCCAACAGTTGTTCTTTCATTTACCTGTTCACATACTTCGGCAAGCTTCTCTGTTGAACGGGCAAGCAAAATTGGTCTAGCTCCTCTTTCCGCCACCATCCTTGCTACTTTTTCACCAATACCTGACGAAGCACCAGTAATCACGATGTTTTTATTGTTCAATGTCACCATTTCCACTCCTCAACTTACTGTATATCGAAAAACACCATCTTCATTGCATTCCTTTATTTCCTTCTCGGCCATTAAATAATCAAATTGTCCAACAGTCTCGGACATCGTGAGCGAAAGTTGACGTTCATACACTTTTGGAAAAAGGAGCTGACACGCTTCAAAAACGGTCAATGCATTTTTCTCCAGCATCTTCTTAACCTTTTTAGCCCGTTCGTGCTGCTGGGATAAGCGGTTAAGAATTAATTCATTTTTGTGGAGGATGTCTTCACCATGACCTGAATAGACAAGATTGATCGGGATATCTAACAATTTTTTTATAGAAGCATTGTATTGAAGAAGTGGCTTCGGCCGATCACTCCCCATCGATATCGGCGGTTCTAATATCGGGTTAGGAGAAACATGCGCTAACAAGTGATCCCCGCCAATGAAGCAACCATCTTTTTCTCGATACAAGCCAATATGACTTTGGGCATGACCTGGCGTCTCAATCACCTTCCAATCAGATAACCCTTGTGGTGAATCCCCTTCTGTTAAAAAGCCGGTCAATAAACGGTTGCAAGAATATTTCAATTCCTTCTTTATCGCCCCAGCCAATCGCCAATAATCTTTTGGAATCCCGAATTCATGAAATGATTTTATAAAAAACTGCTCACTCTCAGCTAAAAAGCTTTCCGTTGGCTGCAACCATCGATTATTCAATGGATGTCCGTATACAGGTAGGGAAGCTGAGAAATAATCGAGTAGGCCAGCGTGATCAGGGTGATGATGGGTTAGCACAACCTGCTCCACGTCTCCTGGTTGCAAATCCAATTCTTTTAACTGCTCATTCAATGCTTGCCAAGCCTCTTCTGTTTTCGGTCCAACATCTACAAGTGTTAACAGCTCCCCCTTAATGACATACACATTCACATCTCCAACTGGAAAAGGAGTGGGCAAAATTAATTTGGCAATTCCATCTTTCCATTCCGTCATTCTTTAGTCTCCTTAAACATTATTTTCCCATACTTATTTATCCATTATATAAACGTATATAATCATTAGTTTACCTTCATTTTCAATAACTGTCATTATTTTCACATATTTAACCATTCACAAGAAACCCATAATATAGATTGTATACAAAGTAAATGTCGTTGCTTCTAACTTGAAGTTGACGATTTATGAATATGTTTTGCCTTATACTATTTAAAATTTAATTTTTTTCTTTATCCCACTTGACAGACAAGCTCTTGATCTTGCATAATCTCTATTAATATTTATACAAAGCAATGACTAAGGACTAGTAAATGGGAAATGATGAAAGAGAGTGAAGCTCAGCGGCTGAAAGGCTTCACCATCCGCTTGACCATTGAACCTACCTCACGAGCTGTTAGCAAACCTAACCGTCTGCCGGCGTTAACGGATATGAGATCATCTAGTTTTAACCTAGATGAACAAAGGTGGTACCACGGGAGCAAACCCTTTCGTCCTTTATAGGATGAAAGGGTTTTTTTAGATAAGGAGAGGATAGCATGAAAAAAATCGCAATGATCGGAGCCGGTTCGATGGCTGAAGCTTTAATTTCCGGTATGGTTAAAAAACAATTTATGAGAGGTGAACAAATTTGGGTAACCAATCGTAGCAACCGAGAAAAGCTAAGTCTGCTCCATCAACAATACGGAATAAATCCAACATATGACTTCGAAGAAATGCTTCAAGATGCTGACGTCATTCTTTTAGCGATGAAGCCAAAGGATGTCGCTTTAGCAGTAAAGCAAATAAAGCCTTATTTAAATCATGAAACATTTCTCGTCTCGATGCTTGCAGGAGTCTCAATTAAAAGTATTGAAATGCTGACTGAACGGTCGGTTCCAATCGTTAGGGCAATGCCCAATACTTCTGCGGCGATCGGACAATCAGCCACTGCCCTTGCTGCCAATTCCATTGCGACAGAGGAACAAATTCATTTAATTAAAACAATGTTTGATACCGTTGGACTTACCGTTTATGTTGAAGAAAAACAGCTAGATGCAGTCACTGGACTATCGGGAAGCGGTCCAGCTTACATTTATTATCTAATTGAAGCAATGGAAAAAAGTGCAGTGGAAATCGGACTTAACGGAGAGTTAGCACAGAAGCTCATTGTGCAAACGTTAATTGGTGCAGCTGGAATGGTTTCAAGAACGACAAAGCCGCCAAAACAGCTCCGAAAAGAAGTAACGAGTCCTGGTGGTACTACTGAGGCAGGGTTAAAAATTTTAAAGGAACATCAAGTCCAGGAAGCTTTTATTCAATGTATTAAAGAAGCTACCTCCCAATCAAAAAGGCTCGGCCTTACATTAGCGGAAGAGCTTGAAAAAGAGCAGCGGACATAAGATAGTGAACTCGATTATCGGAAATACATTGGGATTGTTAACCACTATGCCTAGCCCATTAAATGAAAGTAGCTAAAGAGAAAACATAGATAGCAAAGCTCATTTTCTCCTAATTATTTCAGGACCTTTCAACATAAAGGAATGGCATGTGGAATCATGGTTTCACACAAAAATGAGCTAAAAAATCATACTGTTAAATAAAGCATATTTTTGAACTAGGCACACGATAATAAGCATATATTTTTTGAATTTTTCTTTCCATTGTTATACTTTTAGCATATCGAAACAAGAGGAGGCAATTCAATTGGATGCAAAGTTATTTTCTACTTATACGCTTAAAAATTTGACTTTAAAGAATCGCATCGTCATGGCCCCGATGTGCATGTATTCAAGTGAAAACGAAGATGGAAAAGTCGAGGATTTTCACATTACCCATTATGTCAGCCGAGCGGTTGGGCAAGTTGGGCTCATTATTCAAGAGGCAACCGCGGTAACACCTCAAGGACGCATCTCCTCAAAGGATCTTGGAATCTGGAGCGATGATCATATTGAGGGATTAGCTCGATTAACAAAACAAATGAAAAGCTATGGGAGCAAAACGGGAATTCAGCTTGCCCACGCTGGCCGCAAAGCAACCGTAGATGGTGAAATTTTAGCCCCGTCTGCTATTCCTTTTAACGAAACGATGAAAATGCCAAAGGAAATGACATTGGAAGACATTCATGAAGTAATTTCAGCCTTTAAAGAAGGTGCTTTAAGAGCTAAGAAGGCAGGCTTTGATGTCATTGAAATTCATGCTGCCCATGGATACTTAATTAATGAATTTTTGTCCCCTCTTACTAACAAGCGTACGGATGAATATGGTGGCACAACAGAGAAGCGCTACCGTTTCCTCCGGGAAACAATCGATGCCGTCAAAGAGGTTTGGGACGGTCCACTATTCGTTAGAATTTCAGCGTCTGATTACCATCCAGATGGGATGAAGCCAGAGGACTATATTCTCCTTTCAGAGTGGATGAAAGAACAAGGAGTCGACCTGATCGATGTTAGCTCTGGAGCGGTGGTCCCTGCAAAAATTCAGGCTTATCCAGGTTATCAAGTTCCTTTTGCAGAAACCATCAAACATGAAGCAAACATGCCAACAGGCGCTGTCGGTTTAATTACTACTGCAATTCAAGCGGAGGAAATATTGCAAAACAATCGAGCAGATCTCATTTTCCTTGCCCGCGAATTGCTGCGTGATCCTTACTTCCCTAAAAATGCGGCAAAAGAATTAGGGGCGGTAATCGAAACTCCTAAACAATATGATCGTGGATGGTAATACTCCGTTATCTTGTAAGCAGATCAATTAAATGATAATTGATCTGCTTTTTTATAGAGAACTTAAAAAAATAGTGACATTAGTTTCAACGTAAAAAGATTTTTACAAAAGTCTTTGTGATATAAATAGTCTTAATGTATTGTTAGTGATGCTCTCCCACGACTCATCTATAGAATTGTGAAATTACTGAGAAAGTGATTTCACCAGTGGGATCTCAATTTCTTTAAAATCATATGCAACTTCTGTCGTTGCGAAAACCTTTTTCGCTTCTCCCTCAAGCATTTTCCAATCATCGCGATCATACCTCGAGCTAATATGAGTTAAACATAATTTCTTAACATAGGCCGCTTTGGCGATCTGTGCCGCTTGCGTTGTAGTTGAATGAAAATATTCGTAGGCCAATCCTTCTTCACCAGCTGCAAACGTTGCCTCATGAATAAGCAAGTCAGCACCTTCTGCTAATTCCTTTGCTGCCCCACAAAACCTCGTGTCTCCTAATATGGTTACCACTCTTCCCTTTATATCGGGTCCTGTAAACTTTTTTCCATCCACAACGGTTCCATCTTTAAGGGTTACGCTCTCCCCATTTTTGACCTTTTTATAGACTGGCCCTGGCTCAATCCCAGCTTCCTTTAGTTTGTCAACTAATAAAACCCCTGGCCGATCCTTTTCTACAACTCGATAACCATAAGAAGCAATTCCGTGCTCCAGCAAACGTGCCTCGACAAGAAACTGTTCATCCTCAAACACGATTCCCTCGCTAACTTCAACAAAATGAAGTCGATACTTTAAATAGGTTTGACTGACAGAAAGATTTGTTTCCACAAAGGTTTGAATTCCCTTCGGTCCATAGATCGTCACGTCCAATTCCCCCCCTTGAAAGGAGCGACTTGCTAAAAAACCAGGAAGGCCGTAAATGTGATCACCGTGTAAATGGGTTATAAAGATTTTTTCAACCCTTCGTGGCTTTAGAGTTGTATGTAAAATTTGATGCTGCGTTGCTTCACCACAATCGAACAGCCAAACAGAGCCGCGTTCTTCAAGTAATTTCAAAGCAATTGACGTAACATTACGCAGTTTTGCAGGAACTCCAGCTCCCGTCCCTAGAAATAATACTTCCACAATAAAACTCCTTTCTTCCATTCCAGTTCATCTTTATTTATATTTAATCTCAAGTATTGATGGTTTGAATATGTTACAGAAATGCAAGCCATTTATCAGTAAACCTATAAGAACATTGGCAAACCATAATTCGTACTTACTATACCATATGTGCCATTTATGTTCATTTTGGATAGTTCCATCATAAATGACAAAAAATAGCGAAGAAATATGCTAAAATATTTGCGAATTGCGTCTGAACACTATAAAATTCATATTTGAGTCAAATTCGTAGAACTTCTTTCAAGTAAAGTCTAAACTAGAAGATATATAATTCATACATAAAGTGAGAAAAGAGGTCTAGTATCTTGAACCAGAATGATAATCAAACAGCACTCATCATGATATTTGGAGCAACTGGTGATTTAGCAAAACGCAAGCTATATCCCTCTCTATATAAATTGTTTGAAAAAGATAAGCTCTCTAAAAACTTTGCCGTTATCGGCGTAGCGAGACGCCCCTTAACAAACGATGAATTTCAACAGTCGATCAAGGAATCTGTTAAAACAGCGATTGAAAAAGAAGATCGAATTGATGAATTTGCATCCCATTTTTACTATCATTCCCATGATGTCACTGATTCGGCTTCCTATGCGGCTTTAAAAAATATGGCATCTGATCTCGATAACCATTATCAGCTAAATGGAAATCGTATCTTTTACTTGGCAATGGCGCCCGAGTTTTTTGGCTCTATCGCCCTACACCTAAAGTCAGATGGACTTACAGACGTACGCGGCTTTAAACGGCTTGTGATTGAAAAACCATTTGGTCATGATTTAGAATCAGCCAAAGAACTCAATGACCAAATTAGAACGGCTTTTTCTGAGGATGAGATTTATCGAATTGACCATTACCTGGGTAAAGAAATGGTGCAAAACATCGAGGTCATTCGTTTTGCAAATGCCATTTTCGAACCATTATGGAACAGTCGCTTCATCTCCAATATCCAAGTGACCTCAAGTGAAGTTCTTGGTGTTGAAGAAAGAGGTAGATATTACGAAAATAGTGGCGCTCTGAGAGATATGGTACAAAACCATCTGCTCCAGATGGTGGCCTTGCTTGCGATGGAACCACCAATTCGCTTAAATACAGAAGAGATTCGCTCAGAAAAGGTGAAAGTATTAAGAGCGCTGCGTCCTATCGAAGGTGAAGAAGTAAATAAATACTTCGTTAGAGGCCAATATGATGAGGGGACCATAAATGGAAAAACAGTGCCAAGCTACCGCCAAGAGCCAATGGTTGCAGAAAAATCAAACACAGAAACATTTGTTGCTGGAAAACTATTAATTGATAATTTCCGTTGGGCAGGTGTTCCATTTTATATCCGAACTGGAAAACGAATGGCTGCAAAGTCCACAAAAATCGTCATCCAATTTAAGGATGTTCCGATGAATCTTTATTATCAGACAGAGCAACCATTAAATCCAAATTTACTCGTTATACACATACAGCCTGAGGAAGGTGTAACCATTCATCTCAATGCTAAAAAGGCAGGTACAGGAATGGAGGCAACTCCGATTAAGCTAAATTATGCCAATAAAGGGATTGATGGAATTAACACGCCTGAAGCGTATGAAAAGTTATTATACGATTGCATGCGTGGCGATGCTACGAACTTCACCCATTGGGATGAGGTAGCCCTTTCGTGGAGCTTTACCGACAAAATATCAGACGTTTGGGAGAACCATATTGATGAAAGCTTTCCTAACTATGCATCAGGCACAATGGGACCAAAATGCTCAGATGAACTTTTAGAGAAAGACGGCTTCTTCTGGTGGCCCGTTACGAATTTAGAAGTGAGCGACAAGCAATAAAACTCATACCTTTTAAGAAAAAACAGCGATTGGGATCAATCGTTGTTTTTTCTTAATGCGATTTCGCCGCACCGGATGCTCATCTCTCTGTAAATTAAACATATTCATTTTAGGATCACTTCGAAATCTTTCATCTAATAAATTTTGAATTTGAAGGCGATATTACACCGGAGCACTCAAGATCGTTTATAAAATCGGAAAATCAAAATAGAAGGATCATATGCTTCTTTAAATACTAAAAAAGAACATGGGGATTACAGGTTAGCTTAATCCCCTAGTTTACGTCAAAAAAGAATCCTTGGTTTCTTAAACTCCCATATAAAAACGGTCATGATTTTAACCACTTTAATATTTTGCTAACACAATCGAGGAATCGCCGTTATTTATCTGATTTTTCAGTAAACCACTTGTATAATTCTTTTGATTGGATTGTCAGAAATGTGTTATTTGCCCTTTTTAAAGTAATCGTTCCATCTATCGATGTATCGACATTGTCCACCCTCCACACTTGACTTTCACTTGCATAGTACTCTTTTTCTGTATACAGACGATACCAGGTTGTACTTCCTTCAACATTTTCGACAATTTTGAAGTTGCCTACTTTCTCTTCAAAATCACCACTTCCATCCCCAACAGTCACTTGAATGACTTTAAACCCTTGTTCATCTTTATAAAAATTAACCTCTTTGTTCGACGTTGTTCTTGTACTGCCGTTCGGTGTTGCTTTAAAAGTAATTGCGTCAGTATAATATGGAGGTCCCGCTGGTTCCTCTATTGGATCAACTTGAGTAGCTACAACTTCCAATTTTATATTACCGGTCGCTCCTTGGAAATCAATATCATTATCGCTATGCGGCCAATCGACTAATACTCTATATTTCTCAATATCATTTTCAGGACGAAATGTTGTTGAGTAATCCACATCGACCCAGTTATTATTAATAAATCTTTGAAGGCTCAGCTTTACTGGGGAATTTTCCGCAAAAAGTGCACCGCTTCGTTCTAAGTGAACTTTGTATTCGACAGGCAAAGTAGTATTGTTTTTATTAATTTGGAAATTATATGCCTCTAATGTAGGCATTCCAGGATATAAATCCTCTCCTAAAGCAAACTGGCCATCACCGATGGTCTGGCCCTGACCATTGACCGCCTCTACATCAAACTTAGCTGCAACGGCGACATTATTGTCACTTGTAAAGCTTTTACTAAAGTAAGCGATTGTTCCAATTGTTGCAATCGTTAATAAAAGAACTCCTATTAAACTAATCCATAGCTTATTTTTTTTAAAAAAATTCATCCTCTCTTCTCCTCTCTCGTGTATTTTCAACAAACAAAAAGTACTTAATAACGAACGTTTTTTTTAAAAAATTTTTTACTGTTTTCTTCCCCTTCATTATGCCTTAGTTGATCACCCCCTAAAATTATTTTTGTGTAAGCTGCTCTTTTTTCCGAACAGCCAGTATTTTTCTAATGATCCTTGCGCTTATGGAAAAAGAGACTATAAGCGTTAAAAGAATAAGACCGAGCGGACCTTTTAAAGAGCTTAATAGTAAACCGAGTTTCGGAATCTTAAAAGCGACTGTGCCAGCTATTTGATCAAGTGAAACAAGGTCTTGATCAAATGAATTATTGGCATCCCCTTTTGTTTGAAAAAGACTTGTCCCATTATTGTCAACAAGATCGACAATACGATGCGTAACAAAGGTTCCATTATGATTCCGATATGTAACGACATCATTTATTTTTGGCATCTCAGTACTGTACGGATGAATAATAATCAAGTCTCCTTCGGATAATTTTGGTTCCATACTCCCAGTTAAAACCGTTAACAAGTGGTACCCTAAAATCGATGGTAATCCATCAGAACTTCTACTTGCGTGAATAACGTTAGAAAGTGAAATAAGCAGAATAACTACAAATCCAAGCAATACTAAATTTCCAGTTACCTTAAAAATTCTTTTAATCTTTAATCCCCCTTTCATGTACGCAAAATTTAATCACTGAAATAAGATACAAAATCGTTCTTTAATAAGAACGAATTATTTAAAGTATAATTCAGTTCTATCCATTAGACAAGACTATTTTGTTCGAAATAGTGAAAAAAAATTACTCGAACATTTAGCAATTAGTTGTCTATTCAACGATTTGAAATTGATTACCTCTTAAAATTTCAGATATAATCAATGTATGCTTAGTCCGTAAGCTAAGTAAGATTAAGAAATCTTTATAGCGTAACCAGATTTGAATGCCATGTTATGAAGATGTAAAATGTCAAAAATAGGTTAATAATTAAAGTTTTGCAACTACGTTTCTCCTTCATGAATATGAGGAGATTTTCTAAACCGATTACGCCATTTTAAAAGGAAAAAAATAACGATCACACAACATAATATGATTAAGATGAACTTAAAAAAATGTTCGACCCAATTAAAAACAACCTGCCATTGATTACCGAATATATAACCGATACCGATAAATATGGATACCCATAGGGCAGTTCCTGTATAGGCATATAGAGCAAAGGTTCGATACGGAATTTGAATAATACCCGCAAAATAGCTGTTAAGCTGGCGAATGCCGGGTAAGAAGAAACCAAAGAGAAGCATTTTGTTCCCATATTTTTCGTAAGCCATTTTTGTTTTCTGCAAATATTTGGGTTTCAAAAACAACCATTTACCGTATTTTTCGATCAGTGGCATCCCCAATTTTTCTCCGAGCCAGTAAGTAGTCGTAATTCCGAGCACAGATCCAGAATACGCTGCAGCTAGAGCTGGTAGAAGGTCGAGAACATTTTTATAGGATAAATATCCAGTATATGCGAGAGTCGAGTTTCCTGGAGGGATCGGAAGAGCAATTAATTCCATTGGTAGACCGATTAACAACACTAAATAACCATACTGTGCAAACAAACGTTCAATCATTTCCATAAACTCACCTCATTTCTCCCACTTTATTTATTGATTTCATAAAGAATGGACGAAATATTCTGGTCTATACCATTATTGTTCGTTAAGGATTAAACTTTATACAAAATGACAACGCACATAACAGAAGGATTTTGTCCATTTAGAAGTGAAATTCGGACTGTCTTTTTCGAAAAACTGAGGCATTTCGGGTTAAAAGTCCTCTCAAGCAACTCATCAATTTTTGGCAAGGTCGTTTTTCAAACACAG
Source organism: Robertmurraya sp. DFI.2.37 (assembly GCF_029211245.1). Taxonomy (NCBI): domain Bacteria; kingdom Bacillati; phylum Bacillota; class Bacilli; order Caryophanales; family Bacillaceae; genus Robertmurraya; species Robertmurraya sp. DFI.2.37. Next base: position 43,071 of record NZ_JARGEJ010000006.1, read on the forward strand.
CTCTTGTAATAGAAAAGTGAAACATGATAAGGCCGGACAACAGGTTTCTTAAATCTCTATCTATCTTGGAATCAAAGTGCTTGCCTATCCGTCCAAAACATAACAGGTACTCACCAACAAATCCCATGAAAAAAGCAAGTGGAGAAAAACCATTCGTTTTTCTCCACTTGCTTTAGTTAAGAGGACGTTTCCAAAACCTTAGGAGGTTTTTTTATTAGTCCAACCATTCCGTATGGAAAATACCTTCCTTATCAACGCGCTGATAAGTGTGAGCACCGAAATAATCTCGTTGTGCTTGAAGTAAATTTGCCGGTAATGTTTCCGTTCTATAGCTGTCATAATACGATAGTGCTGCAGAGAAGCAAGGAACCGGAATTCCATTTTGAACGGCAACGGCGATAATCTCACGTAATGCGGACTGGTAATTTTCAACGATATCCTTAAAGTATGGGTCCAGAAGAAGGTTCTTTAAAGCGCCATCTCTGTCATAAGCATCCTTAATTTTTTGCAAGAATTGAGCACGGATAATACAGCCTCCACGGAAAATCATGGCAATATCTCCATATTGTAAATCCCAGTTATATTCTTCAGAGGCAGCTCTCATTTGAGCAAATCCTTGTGCATAGGAACAAATCTTACTCATATAAAGTGCCTTGCGGACAGACTCGATAAAGCTTGCACGGTCCCCTGAGAATGGCTTTACTTCAGGACCATTCAACACCTTGCTTGCAGCAACGCGCTCATCCTTCATCGCTGAAATGAAGCGGGCAAAAACTGACTCTGTAATAATCGGTAGGGGTACACCCAGATCAAGAGCACTTTGACTTGTCCATTTACCAGTTCCCTTCTGACCTGCTGTATCAAGGATGACATCGACCATCGGCTTACCTGTCTCCTCATCCTTTTTCTTGAAAATATCTGCTGTAATTTCAATTAAGTAGCTATCAAGTTCACCCTTATTCCAATCAGCAAATACTTCATGCAACTCATCCGCAGACAAACCTAGTACATGTTTTAATAAAAAGTAAGACTCGGAAATTAACTGCATATCCCCATATTCGATTCCATTATGAACCATTTTTACATAATGACCTGCACCATCTGGGCCAATATATGTGGTACAAGGCTCACCATTCACTTTCGCAGAAATATCTTTAAAAATAGGAGCGACTAATTCATAAGCTTCCTTTTGACCTCCTGGCATGATTGATGGCCCTTTTAGAGCCCCCTCTTCTCCACCTGAAACACCTGTACCAATGAAATGAATGCCAAGCTCACTTAATTCCTTATTACGTCTTTGGGTATCAACGAAGAAGGTATTTCCCCCATCGATTAAAATATCGCCTTTTTCTAAATGAGGCTTTAACTGTTCAATGGTCGCGTCTGTAGGAGCACCTGCTTTTACCATTAACATAATTTTACGTGGCTTTTCGAGCGACTGGACAAACTCTTCAATTGTATATGTACCGACAAAATTCCGGCCTTCCACTTCTTTTAACATTTCATCCGTTTTTTCTCGCGAACGATTGTAAACAGAAACCGAGTAGCCTCTGCTTTCAATATTCATCGCCAGGTTTTTTCCCATTACGGCAAGCCCAATTACACCAAATTGTTGTTTTGTCATCTGTGTTACTTCCCTTCTAACCTTTAAATACGATTGAATATATCGTGAATCCACTTTACTTTAGCAAGAATTGCGTAAAGATGCAAAAATATGAGTTTCCTATCAATAGTTTTTCAAAAAACAATGAAAAAATAAGCTAAGGAGAATCCTTTTTTCTCTTTTCAATTTGAAGAAAATCCTTATTAAAACTGGTCTCTGTACCGATTTGCCGTTTTTGCTCGTATGAAAGATTGCTTGCCTGCTCAATAATATGAGCACCGAATTTCTCCTTTAGCTTTGACACCGTGTCAATAAGCGGTTCCTTTTTTGCATCCTTTTCATACGTAAAAAGGTCAAGCTGCTTTACCGCATGGTCGTGCTCAACTAAATCTGTCCCAGTAATCCCGAGCAACCGCACAGGATCACCGGTCCAGTTGGCAACAAGCATCCCCTTTGCTAATTGTAAAATTTCTTCTTGAGTAGAAACAGGATTTAATAATTTCCTGCTCCTTGTTACCGTTTTACGATCTTTGTATCGAATTGTAATCCCCAATGTAGTTGCCAGCACTTTTTTACGTTTTAAGCGTACGGAAACCTTTTCAGCTAAACCATTTAAAACTTGAAAAAGCTCCTGTTGATTGGAAACATCCTTCGGCAAAGTGGTTGAATTTCCAATACTTTTAAAATCAGTTATGGCATCTGGATCGACTGGACGATTGTCGATCCCATTTGCCCTCTCCTTTAGCCGTATTCCATTTATCCCCAGCAACGCTTTAAGCTGGATCTCGTTTCCTTTTGCTAAATCCCCTATCGTGTGAATGCCAATCCCTTTTAATTTATCCGCTGTTTTCTTACCGACACCATGCATTTCACCTACTTCCAACGGCCAAAGAACAGTCGGAAGATCCCTTTTTCTTAATACAGTTATTCCTAATGGTTTCTTCATATCTGAAGCCATCTTCGCAAGAAACTTATTCGGTGCCACGCCAATGCTACACGGTAAATCAAGTTGCCGGATTAAGCGCTTTTGAATTTGTTCAGCAATCTCTAATGGAGAACCAAGCTCAAAGCTTTCAGTAATATCCACATATCCTTCATCAATCGATACAGGTTCAACAAGCTTTGAAAATTGGTTTAACAAGTCAAACATTCCCATAGAAGCGGCCCGATAACGTTCGAAATCAGGCCTTTTCACAATCAGCTGTGGACAAAGCTTTTTCGCTTCCCATAAAGGCATCGTCGTTTTCACTCCAAATTTCCTCGCTTCGTAGCTACAAGTAACGATTATGCCCCTTCTTTCCTCTGGGTTTCCTGCAATCGCCAACGGTTTTCCTTTTAATGAAGGATCATAAGCCATTTCCACAGATGCATAGAAGCTATTCATATCCACATGTAAGATGACGCGACCGTTTTTTGGATACATATCTTTCATACCGTTCACACTTCCAAAAGAAGAAATTCTTATAGTTCTATTTTATCATATGTTGGTTTGTTAAACGAATAATGCTCCCATATTGTGACAGAGCTTGTCAGGATTCAAAATGTTTTTTTAAAGAGATGCCATCTGTTTTTTAAAAGGCTTGACGATAAATTTCTTCCCACCGCTTTTCCAGTTCTACTTTCTCATTATAAATTTGTTGTAATTGCGCTAAATCCTGCGTTTCAATTAACAATTGTTCTAACTCTGAAATTCTTGATTCTATTTGTTCTAATTGTACTTCCCATTTTTCATCTAGAGAATTTTCTTCATTGCTCCCTCTTCTATTGCTATCATTTCTCTTTTTATTGCTCACCCTTTCATTTTTCCTAAAAAGGACTTCATCCATTTTCTTTTTCGCATAATGATAATTCCCATCAAAGCAGTAAATTTTCTGCGATTCGATCCAATACACTTTCTCAAAAAGCTTATTAAGAAAATAACGATCATGTGAAACAGCTAATATCGTCCCTTGGAAACGACTCAGGACTTCTTCCAGCACTTCGAGAGATTCAATATCCAAATGATTCGTCGGTTCATCTAAGATGAGCGTATTAACATTTAAATGCATAAGTTGAGCTAAACGAAGTCGCATTCTCTCTCCACCACTAAGTTGAGATATTTTTCTAAAAACCGTATGTCCAAAAAATAAAAATTGCGCTAAAATCCCCCTTGCTTCTCCCTCCGTCACTTTTATGACATTGCGAAAAACATCGATGAGCCTCTCATCTTTCACATCCGCAAAAACATGTTGAGATAGATAGCCTATTCTCACATTACTTCCTATTTTAATTTCACCTTGATCTGGAGTTAATTCCTGCAAAATTAATTTAATCAAAGTGGATTTCCCAGTTCCATTTCCTCCAACAATCGCTACACGTTGTTGATAAAATACATTAATATTCACTTGTTCAAACAGGACTTTTTCTCCGAATCGTTTAGAGACATTCCGGACGATAATAACATCCTTTCCACTGCGGTCCGCAGATACCATTTCTAAGTTCATTTTCTTTTGATTCATTACAGGACGTTCCAAGCTCTCCATTCTTTCCAAAGCTCTTTCCATATTTCTCGCACGTCTATGGAGCCCCTCATTGGGAGGATTAGCCCTGTTTGCCCAATCCCGCAAGCGTTTAATTGCTTCTTTCATTTTCTTTATTTTCTTTTGCTGCTCTTCATATACATGAAATTCTTTTAACAACCTCTCCTCTTTTTCTTTCATATAACCAGAATAATTTTTCACGTAGCTTACAATCTCTCCATCTTCTAAATCTAATATTTTGTTGACTACTTCATCTAAAAAGTGCCGATCATGTGAAACAACAAGCACAGTTCCTTGATAATCCTGTAAAAAATGGCTTAACCATTCGACTGCTGCAAGATCTAGATGATTCGTCGGTTCATCTAGCAACAAGAAATCTGGTGCTTTTAAGAGCACAAAAGCCAGCCCCACCTTTGTTTGTTCCCCACCACTAAGATTCACAAATGGTATATCTAATAGGTCAGTAATATTTAAGCCATTCACAATCTTATTAATAGAGGCCTCAATTTCATACCCACCTTTTCTCGTAAAATCATCTTGCAACTGACCATAGTCCGTTACTAATTTTTCAAGTTTATGAGCGGTTATTTCATTACTCATTTTTCTCGTCAATTCCTTCATCTTTTCATCCAATAATAACAGTTCAGAGAACGCTGTCTTTAATACTTCTGCCGCAGTTACTTTATTTCCAAACTCTTTTAGTTGTTGAAGAAAGCCTACTCGAGTTCCTTTTTTCCAATGGATTTGACCAGAATCCGCTGTTTCTTCACCGGATAAAATTTTCAATAAACTCGTCTTACCACTGCCATTTCGACCGACAAGACCTACCCTTTCTTTTTCCATAATTTCAAATGAACTATTTTCTAAAATAATATTGCCTCCATACATCTTTGTCATTTGATGAACACTGCAAGCAATCATCTCTATATTCCTCCCTTTTACCAATAAACATATTACAAAAGCGCGGGGCACTCACGGACCGAGCGGAAAGATAGCTCCTATTAATCCTTCTAAAAAGCTTTCCATGGTGCTCATGGTCATACAAGCGATAAAGCACCTGTTCAAAACCTGAATTGCGATAGCCACTCATGGTCGCTTATAAATCCCAATAGCAATGTTTGTTAGGTTTTGACTGCTTACGAAAGACTAACCACACTCATTAATGAATGACCGATAATAATAAAATTTATAGTTCCAAAAACACAAAAAAGCCATGGAAAACACATACTTCCCCATGGCTATGCACGTAAATTTAAAGACAAAAAAAGAGAGCATGAAAAGCTCCTCTTTTTTCCATCCTATCTATTGTGGGTTTAAAGATGTTTTCACTGTTTTCATTTACTATTTAGTTACCAAAAAAGGGCATAGCTATCCCGTTAGCAACTAAACTAGCAAATTTTGCACGGCAAAAATATAAGAATTCCGTCCAATATCCGTGCGTTAAAACAGCTTGATTCAACACCTTTCCCCACCTCCGTTTCATCATATTTCTATTATATTGTATTCCTCTTTCGTTCATCTTTCAAGTTTTCGTCGAATATGAATCATTGTCCTTTTTGCCTTCTCGCAGTTATTGTTTCTCCTGCAACACCCCAATTGTCAGTATCAACTTCATCTATTACAACAACTGTTGTGTTTGGATTTTTTCCTAACACATCAACAAGTAATTGAGTTGCTCCCTTAATTAACTCTGCTTTTTTAGCTGCTGTAACATTCTCATTTGTAATTTTAATATTCACATACGGCATTAAATCTCCTTCTTTCCTTTTGAATGTATTAATTTTTTCAATTTTCAGCCTTCTTTCATAGCGAATTCCGCTCACAAGGAAAATCGCTCCAATGAATACTGCGCCAGCTGCTCCCAATAAAACAGCAGCAACGTTTTGTGTAGACGATAATAAGATTCCTGCAATCGTTGGCCCAATCATTTGCCCTAGCGCGTATATCGCTGTTAAATAGCCAATAATCTGGCTGCTGTTTACTGGACTCATTTGCCGTACTAATGTTGTCGCTAATGTCGTAATCCCCATAAAAGTTGCACCAAATAATAATGCACTGAGCAATAAACTAAATTGACTCAACCATGAGGCAGGAAGTGCAATCCCAACTGATTGAACAATCATTGAAAAGACTAATGATTTAACGCTACCCCATTTTTGCGCGCAAGCAGCTAAGCACACACATGATGGGATTGCCCCTAAGCCTACAAACGTCCATACAATAATCGCATCAATGCTAAAGATTGAAGCATTCTCGGCTATTGCCACAATAAATGTACCCGTGACAATATAACCTAATCCTTCTAAACCATAAGCAATCATTAAATACGGAAGCCATTTAATAGGTGGTAGTTGTACGTTAACACATTGCTCTTCCTTTTTTATCATTGTACTAGGGGAATGTTCTTTTAGCCAAAGCCAGACAAAGATTGCAAGAATAGCACTAACGACTGCTAAACCAATCCAAACGCCCTCCCACATAAAGTATCTGTTCAAGTTCGGAATAAAAAGCGTTGAAAAAAAGATTCCAAAACCTACTCCAGCATAAAAGTATCCTGACCAATTTGTTTTACCAACAGCTGCTAGTTTATCTAAAACAATGCTTGACGCTAAAACAAAAATAAAGGCACTTGTTGCTCCGGAAATAAAACGAATAATAAGCATCACGATATATTGATGAGAAAACCCCATCAGACAGGTAGTGATGATGCTTAATATAAGGCTGCTTCTTAAAATAGAGGATCTTGTTTTCAAAGGAAGAACGCCTGTTAATATCGCTCCGACAAAGTATCCTGCATAATTGCTAGATGCAAGATAACCTGCCTTTGCATCGGTAAATATCAACGCTTCTTGCATAAGCGGTAAAATCGGAGTATAAGCAAATCTACCGATGCCTATAGCGATCATTAATGAAAAAATTCCCCCGAATAAAATTAAAAAAGGATTTTTATTCATTTTTCACCTCCAATCAAACTGAGTTTACATTTTTATCATATCTGTTTTTGGCTATATGATATAATACATAAAAATGATATATGGATATCACTTATATATATATCGAAATGAAAGAGGCGTTGAATCATGGATTTGCAGGCTTTAAGGTTTTTTCAAGCGGTCGCAAAATTAGGAAGCATATCACAGGCTGCTCGAGAAATGAACTACGCACAATCCAATCTCACAGCAAGAATTCAACAATTGGAAGCAGAGTTGCAAACAAAGTTATTTTACCGACATAACCGAGGAACCACTTTAACTGATAAAGGGAAAATACTACTCTCCTATACGGATAAAATATTTCATCTTTTAGATGAGGTTCAAAATGTGATCGCTGATGGACAAACTCCAAAAGGACCCTTATTGATTGGGTCAATGGAAACGACCGCCGCCATTCGTTTACCAAAGCTACTGTCAGCATTCCATCAGCAATATCCTGCTGTTGATCTAACTTTAAAAACTGGGCCTACCGCGCAACATGTTCAAGATGTTCTCAACTACACATTGGATGGAGCTTTTATTGCGGGACCTATTCAGCACCCTGATCTCGATTATGAAAGGGTTATAGAAGAAGAATTGGTGCTTATAACAGATAAATTGCATCATCCATTAACTTCAATAAAGGATATTGAAAATCGTACGATTTTAGTGTTTCGTAAAGGCTGCTCCTATCGGGCAAGATTTGAAGAATGGTTGAAGCACGAAGGAATAATTCCAGAGAAAATAATGGAGATGGGAACACTTGATGGCATCATTGGCTGTGTCTCAGCAGGTCTTGGGATAAGCTTACTTCCCAGAAGTGTAGTTGCCAATCATATTCAAAACAATCAACTTAGTCAGCATACCATTCCAACTAGTTATGCAAAAGTCAAAACAATTTTTATTTATCGTAAAAATAAATACATTTCGACTTCATTAAAAACTTTTATAGAAATGTTGAAAAATGGAAAAAATCGCTCAATTGCTAGACTATAAAAAAAAGCTGATTCCAAAAGTCAAATCAATGACTTTTGGAATCAGCTTCCTGCAACTGGCTTTCCATATATTCTTGAATCTCTTTTATCCCCTCTAGTGTTTTCACCATGACTGTTGGAGAAATAATTGTAATAAGGCGACTATCAAGATTCGCTACTCCCGTAAAATAACTTGTTTTTTGATAAGCTACCAGTCCCACCTGTTTAATGACTTCAGATGGAATATCCAATATTTCTTTTGCTTCTTTGACGAGAACGCCTAAGGAAATTTCATCTGTCCGCAACACAATGACTCGAACTGAATCGCTTGCTTCCATTGCACGGTCATACAAAATGGTCTCCGTATCAATTGTCGGAATTAGCTCTCCGCGAACTTTCATAATGCCTTTCACATAAGCTGGTAAATGAGGTATTGGCGTAATCCCTTCTAATTTTTCAATGGACAACACACTTTCAATCGGGATCGCATATTCTTCATCTCCCACTGTAAAAACGACAAATTTACTTGAATCTTGCATGAACATCCCTCCTGACTTTTCTACTTCTATAGTACTCACCGAATAGGCGGCTTGTCTATGCTAACTTTTGTACAAATGGAAATAAGAGAACCTTTCATCCGGTTCTCTTAGAATGAACTATGCCTTGCTCACTTCTTCAATAATGGCAATGACCATTTCAGCAAGCTTATTTAGCTCTTCGATCGGCATCCGTTCATTTTTCGTATGTATCTCCTCATAACCAACAGCTAGGTTGACAGTTGGAATTCCAAATCCAGCGATAACATTAGCATCGCTCCCCCCACCACTTTTCAACAGTTCAGAGCTTCTGCCAATTTTAGCCGCTGCTATACGCGCTACTTCGACAACATGGTCACCTTCTCCATATTTAAAGCCCGGATACATGATCTCGACTTCCACCTCGGCGCCACCGCCCATTTCAGCTGCCACTGATTCAAATGCAGCTTTCATCTTTTGAACCTGGGCTTCCATTTTTTCAGGAACAAGAGAACGAGCTTCGGCGAGGATTTCAACGCGATCACAAACGATATTCGTTGGACCTTCCCCTTTAAAATAACCAATATTGGCCGTTGTTTCTTCATCGATTCTTCCTAACGGCATTTTAGCAATCGCCTTTGCCGCCATTGTAATCGCGGAAATTCCTTTTTCCGGTGCAACACCTGCATGGGCTGTTTTCCCTAAAATGGTCGCTTTCACTTTCGCTTGAGTAGGTGCAGCAACAACAATATTTCCTACTTTTCCATCACTGTCGAGAGCATAGCCAAATTTAGCAGTTACCAAGGATGAATCAAGAACCTTAGCACCAACTAAGCCAGATTCCTCCCCAACGGTAATAATAAATTGAATCGTTCCATGAGCTATGTTTTGCTCTTTTAAGACACGGATGACTTCAAGCATAACAGCTAAACCAGTTTTATCATCAGCACCAAGAATCGTTGTGCCATCAGTGACAACATAACCATCTTTAATGGTTGGCTTAACACCCTTTGCTGGAATAACGGTATCCATATGAGATGTAAAATAAATCGTATCCACACCATCTTTAGTTCCGGGAAGTGTGCAAACTAAGTTTCCTGCACCATGTCCTGTTAATTCCGTTGTATCATCCTCAAAAACCTCGACACCTAGAGCAGAAAATTTTTCCTTTAACACTTTGGCAATTTCCGCTTCGTATTTCGTTTCTGAATCGATTTGGACAAGTTCTAAAAATTCATTTAGCAATCTTTCTTCATTTATCATTGATGTAACCCCTTCCGCTATATCTTCCTATTTCAGTATATCTGTTTCAGTCAAGAATCGGCAAATTTTTCTTTGTTGCTAAAGAGGAATATTTCCATGCTTTTTATGCGGACGTGATTCCTTTTTATTTCGCAGCATCTCTAGAGACTGAATGATTTTGATCCTTGTCTCTCGCGGATCAATGACATCATCAACCATGCCCATGCCTGCAGCCACATAAGGATTAGCAAACTTTTCTCGATATTCCTCAATTTTTTTCGCCCGTGTTTGTTCTGGATTTTCGCTATTTTGAATTTCTTTTGCAAAAATAATATTCGCTGCCCCCTGTGGTCCCATAACAGCAATTTCTGCATTAGGCCAAGCAAAAACAAGATCAGCACCAATGGATTTACTATTTAATGCAACATAAGCCCCACCATACGCCTTTCTTAAAATAACCGTAAGCTTCGGTACAGTTGCTTCTGAATAAGCATAAAGAATTTTTGCTCCATGACGGATGATGCCACCATGCTCCTGCTTAACACCTGGGAAAAATCCCGTTACATCCTCAAAGGTAATCAGCGGAATATTGAAGCTGTCACAAAAACGTATAAAACGCGCAGCCTTGTCGGAGGAATCAATATCAAGTCCACCTGCCATCACCTTTGGTTGATTACAAACTAAACCAACCACTTCCCCTTTTATCCGCGCTAATCCTACGACAATATTTCTAGCAAAGTCTTTGTGAACCTCAAGGAATGAATCTTTGTCTACTACCTCATCAATGATAACCCTTACATCATATGGCCTAATCGCATCAAACGGAATCACGTCGGTTAAGTTCGGACGATAGTCATCTTCAGGGGCAACCGTTAGCATCGGTGGCTTTTCCTCACTATTTTGTGGTAAATAACTTAATAATAACCTTACACTTTTAATAATTTCTTCTTCGGAATCACTTCGAAAATGAGCGTTTCCACTAATCGAATTATGAACCCTTGCTCCACCTAAATCTTCAGCACTAATTTTCTCACCTGTCACCGTCTCAATAACCTTTGGACCTGTTATGAACATTTGACTCGTTTTTTCAACCATAAACACAAAATCTGTTATGGCAGGAGAATAGACTGCCCCTCCCGCACACGGTCCCATTATGACTGAAATTTGTGGTATCACCCCTGAATAAATTGAATTTCGATAAAAGATTTTGCCATATCCATCTAGCGAAACAACCCCTTCTTGAATTCTTGCCCCGCCAGAATCATTTAATCCGATGAAGGGAGCTCCGTTTTTTGCGGCCAGATCCATCACGTTGGCAATTTTATTAGCGTGCATCTCCCCTAACGCACCACCAAACACTGTGAAATCCTGGGAAAACAAATAGACAGAACGTCCATTGACTTTGCCATAGCCTGTCACAACCCCATCGCCTGGGCCCTTTTGATGCTCTAATCCAAAATCCCGTGAACGATGCTCGATAAAGGGGTTTAATTCAACAAAGCTCCCTTTATCCACAAGCAAATCAATGCGTTCTCTAGCTGTTAATTTCCCTTTTTCATGTTGTTTTTCGATGCGTTCATCTCCACCGCCAAGTTCAACTTCTCTTCTCTTATCGTAAAGTTCGTTTATTTTTTCATAGATGTCCATTTTGCTACTCTCCCTTTTCCGTTTTTTCACATAACTCCCATAACACCTTACCTGTTGATTTCGGATGCATAAATGCTACAAGTGCCCCTCCTGCACCTATTTTCGCTTTATCCTGGAGCATTTGAATCCCTTTTCTCTTCATTTCATCAATCCTTGCTTGAATAGAATCAACCCCTAATGCCACATGGTGAATCCCCTCGCCCCTTTTCTCAATATGCTTTGCAATTGCACTTTCTGGACTTGTGGGTTCAAGTAATTCTATCTTCGTCCCGCCTATTTTTATAAACGCCACTTTTACCTTTTCGCTTTCTACTTCTTCAATCCCCTGAATCTCTAGCCCAAGCACTTCTGTATAAAATGGCAATGACTCCGAAATTGATTTAACGGCAATTCCGATATGATCTACTTTTTCAATCATTCTTCTCCCCCCACCTGAGCAAAGCTCAATATAGTTAAAATATTCGCTAAAATATGCCGATTTCCTTCCTAAAATTGAGCGGTTGTTCATTTCTGCAATACCTAGTAAAATAGAAAACAGGATGTATAGATTGGGAGGGAAAGATAATGAAAAATAAAAAGGCTAGAAAAGTAATTGTTTACTTAATGATATTTGCTATGCTCGCATCAACTCTTCTCCTTGGACTTTCCATGTTTATATAAACAATTTCGGAAAATGTAAGCAGCTGTAAAATGGTTCCAGACTTTTCTCCATTCTCACCAGCGGACAAGCTGGAATCATTGGCGCTTTTTTCGCAATATTTATCGAAGGAGCGAAGTTTTATAACCGCTTCTTACAGTGGACATATAAACAATTATAAAGAGTAGGAATCCCTACTCTTTTTTCGTGTAACCTTTTATCAGAAATGAAGTCTAATTAAATGAAGACAATTTAAAAAAAGTGGTGATTCCAATGATCATTTCTCTAAGGAAAACAGCCGTCGTGATTACTGCATTTCTTTTTGCATCCTTAGTAGGCTGTGGAACGACAGACAACTCAAAAAATGAGAACAGTAACGGAGGAGGATCCGGGGAAGAAATGAATATCTCTATCAACAAGATCACTGATTTACAATACCAACTCTCCATTCAAAACAATCAGGAAAAAGAAGAAAAGATAACATTCCCTTCTTCACAGGATTTTGATTATTTTATCAAAGACAATGATGGCACTATCGTTTATACGTATTCAGCAGATAAAATGTTTGCCGCTACAGTAGAAGAAGAAGTATTGGCACCTGGAGAAAAGCTTGAATATGAACTCGATCTTTCTGAAGCTCTTTCCTATATCGAGCCTGGAGATTATGTTTTAGAAGCATGGATTACGGCGACGGAAATTGATGAAAATAAGGTGGAGACTGACTTCAGTTATGAGGGCTAAAAAAGTGCCAGAACATTTAGCAATCGTGCTAACCCCAAAAGATAAATTTTACGGAAACTTTTGGGGACGTTTCATATTTCGACACTCTCCTATTGTTTACTTTCGATAGCTGTTCACGTTTTGCACCCAAGCCCTATGTTCGTTTACAGGTGTTGACACTATCTTTTCACGGAAGTGCCCATTCGGCTTTCTACAAAATATTCACCATATTGTAGATGAAACAAGTTTTGGCTCATTTCGTGTGAAGCCTTAGTTTCACACGCCATTCAGTCATACTGAAAGGTCTTCTGATTCCATAGATGTGAGAAACAAGTTTTCTCTATCGCTTCATGAAATCGAAGAGAAAATGAGCCAAAGATCAACACCGAGATATAACAAAGCGATTGTTTAAAGAGCACGCTCCAAAAAAACTACTGTAATTCCACACTGCCTTTTCGATACTTCTTCTTTTCTCTCTTCAAATACTTGAAGGAGTTTTTCAGCATCAAATATTGTTCCATTTCCTTCGTTAGCTGCAAGAGGGCAGCGCGGACTTCAAATTCTTCACGTGTTTGCGGCAGCTCCATACTTTGAAATTCCTCTCTCATCTCCAACAGATTTTCCAGAAAATTCTTTGGTACTTCACCAGGACTTATATGCTCAGCCAGCTCCTCCAAAAAGTCTCCGATCATTTGGCCTTGCACCACTGTAACAGGTAATGAAGCAACTATAGGCAAAATTCTCTCGATAATCTCGAACTGCTTTTCACGCATTTTAAAATAATGATAGTACAAATTGTCATTGCGACGAAAATGATTCTCTACATCTTGGAAAGCCATTGTTTTTGCTTCATCAATTAACCTTGCTGTACGGGTAAGTTCACTTCCGTCCCAGCTGCTGTCACTTGTTCTTAAATAGTGGACAATTTCCAGCATAATTTTCCGAAAATTATCTTCAAGCTCTGCCTGATATTGAATCAATTTTTTCCCTGCACTCGGCATATAGAGATTCATTATTAACGCCATTCCGACACCGATAATCACAATGCCTAATTCATGGAGAAGAAGTTCGAAGGTGACATTTCCAGCCATGTAAATATGCAGTATGATGACGCTACTTGAAACAATTCCTTCCTGAGCCTTACACATAACCGCCGTTGGGATGAAAAATAATAGCATGAATCCAATCGTAATCGGGTGGTATGTGATGCCCTCAAAAAAGAGCGTTGAAAATAACATGGCCATGAGACACGCAAGAACTCTATCCCATGAAGCTTTAACGGACTTTACCTTTGTCGGTTTAATGCAAAGAATGGTTAATATCCCTGCAGATGCGAAATTATTGAGGCCTATTGTTTGTGCCAGCAAAATTGATAATGTTGTTCCTAGAGCGGTCTTGATTGTTCGATATCCTATCCGAAATTTCATCATTGTCCCCATGTACCTTCCATATTTCAAATTTATCCTAAGAATCAGCACATCTTATTGTATCAAAAAAACCTCGGAAAAAAACCGAGGTCTTAAACTTCTTCACAATATTGTTCAAATGCATCCTGTAATTTTTGGACAACCTCCATCGGACCATGGCCTTCAATATCGTGACGCTCTATCATCGTGACAAGCTCCCCATCTTTTAATAAAGCAAATGATGGAGAGGATGGCGGATAGCCAGTAAAGTAAGAGCGAGCTTTTTCCGTCGCCTCCTTGTCTTGGCCAGCAAATACGGTTACTAATTGATCGGGTCTTTTATCGTAATGAAGGGAGTGCATAGCAGCTGGGCGAGCAATCCCACCGGCACAACCACAAACTGAATTCACCATCACTAATGTTGTCCCTTTTTGCTGTAACGCTGCCTCCACTTCTTCTGGTGTTGTCAGCTCTTTATATCCTGCAGCGACAATTTCTTGCCGAGCTTGGCGAACTACGTCGTTCATGAATAAATTAAAATCCATGTTCATCTATATCGCTCCCTTTTATCTATTTTTCTTTTTCATCATACCAATACCAGTGCAATGTTTACAACCATTCAACTCGTAATTATCATAAGTAGATGAAGAAAGGTAAAAAAAGAAGAAAAGATGTTTTATTTTCTTTTAAATGGGTAAATACATGATAAGCAAGATCTATCCCATAATTACCCCTATTTGGCTACCATCTTTGAATGGTAGCCCTTTTTTAACTTTTCGCCTCAAAAAAATGCTGAAAAAGGCAGTTTACCGCAGAAGTAACCGTTTTATCTCCTGCAATTACCTCATTTTCATATTTTGGGAGCAGTTCTTTTACAAGGGGATGATGAAAGAACTCTGTTTGTAGTTGATCGATGATCATCGATTTCATCCATTCCTTCGTCTGGACTCTGCGTCGCTCCGCAAAGATACCTGATTGTTTCGTCGTTTCCTCGAACGCTTTAACCGTGCTCCAAACATACCCGATTCCTTCATTCTTTAATGCTGAACATGTATAAGCTTTCGTTACCCACCCTTTTGTCGCAGGCTGGAGAAAGTGAAGAATTTGATTAAATTCTTGTTTTGTTTTTTCAGCACGCTTTTTATTTTCACCGTCTGCTTTATTAACAAGAACGGCGTCAGCAAGCTCCATAATCCCTTTTTTCATCCCTTGAAGCTCATCTCCTGCCCCTGTTAAAACAAGGAGCATAAAGAAATCCACCATCTCTCTGACAATGACTTCACTTTGCCCTACCCCAACTGTTTCCACTAATATCACATCAAATCCAGCCGCTTCACACACGAGCATCGTTTCTCTTGTTTTACGATGAACTCCACCAAGCTTTCCACTTGATGGAGATGGGCGAATAAACGCCCTTTTATTTCTAGCAAGCCGCTCCATTCTTGTTTTATCGCCTAATATACTTCCACCGCTAATATTAGAGCTTGGATCGACGGCCAAAACAGCCACTCTTAATCCTTCGTCACAAAGAAAACTACCAAGCGCCTCAATAAACGTACTTTTTCCTGCACCTGGAACACCAGTAATTCCAATTCTTAATGCTCTTCCGGCGTGAGGAAGAAGCTTGTGCAAAAGCTCTTGCGCTTGAGCAAAATGGTGTTCTGCATTGCTTTCAATCAGTGTAATGGCCCTCGCAAGCTCTCTACGCTCTCCTGCTAAAACCCCTTTATACAGCTTTTCGAGCGATGGACCATTAACTTTTTTTCTTTGAAAACGGACCTTTTGTTGGGCGAATGTTATTGGCTCCGAGCCTGCTACCCCTGTTCGAACAACTGAGTTATACTTTTCAGGCTGATTCGGATCGCTCCACTCAGGCTTCTTATCCTCCGTCATGTTCACTCGACACTTCCTCATAGCCTAGTCTTTCATAAATGGCGTGAATCACCTTTTGTGCAGCCACAGGAATTACTGTTCCTGGCCCAAATATCGCTGTTGCTCCACTATCATATAAAAACTGATAATCCTGGGCAGGAATAACTCCACCGACAACCACTAAAATATCTTCTCTTCCCAATTTTGTTAGTTCTTCTCGTAGCTGCGGCAACAATGTTTTATGACCTGCTGCTAAGGAACTCATCCCGATCACATGCACATCATTTTCCACAGCTTGCAAGGCAGTTTCTTCTGGCGTTTGGAATAACGGACCGATATCGACGTCAAATCCTAAATCGGCAAAAGCAGTCGAAATTACTTTCGCACCACGATCATGCCCATCCTGCCCCATCTTGGCAATTAAAATTCTTGGGCGCCTCCCTTCATTTTCTAAAAATTCCTCTGTCATTCGCTGAACCTCTGCAATTTCCTCCTCATTTGAAAAGGCAGAACTATAAACACCACTGATTGAACGTATCACCGCTTTATGGCGATTCACTACCTGTTCAATCGCATAAGAAATTTCCCCAAGTGTAGCTCGTACTCGTGCCGCTTCGACAGCCAATTGCAAAAGGTTCCCTTCTCCCGACTCCGCTGCTTCCGTAATAGCCCTTAACGCTTCCGTTACTTTTGCTTCATCGCGTGCTGCTTTTAATTTTTCTAACTTTTCAATTTGTCTTAAGCGCACTGCCGTATTATCGATATCAAGAATCTCTATCGGTTCTTCCTTTTCGAGTCTGTATTGATTAACGCCGATAATTATCTCTTTTCCGGAATCAATTTGCGCTTGTCGTCTTGCTGCCGCTTCTTCAATTTTCATTTTTGGAAGACCCGTTTCAATCGCTTTTGCCATTCCACCAAGTTGCTCAATTTCTTCTATGTGCTCCCACGCCCGCTCTGCAAGTTCTGCAGTCAAAGCCTCAACATAATAAGAACCTGCCCACGGATCAATCACATCTGTAATCCCTGTCTCCTCTTGTAAAAATAACTGGGTATTGCGAGCGATCCGCGCTGAAAAATCAGTCGGTAAAGCAATCGCTTCATCGAGCGCATTCGTATGAAGCGATTGTGTATGTCCCATCGCTGCCGCATGCGCTTCAATTAATGTACGGGTAACATTATTAAACGGATCCTGTTCAGTTAAACTCCAACCCGAAGTTTGTGAATGAGTACGCAGCGCCATCGATTTTGGATTTTTCGGTTGAAAATTTTTCATCATTTTTGCCCAAATAAGACGTGCTGCTCTCATTTTTGCGACTTCCATAAAATAGTTCATGCCAATTGCCCAAAAAAACGACAGCCTTGGTGCAAAAGAATCAATTTCGATCCCCGCTCTTAAACCCGTCCGTACATATTCAAGTCCGTCCGCTAATGTATAGGCAAGTTCAATATCAGCTGGTGCCCCAGCCTCTTGCATATGATATCCTGATATACTAATACTATTAAATTTAGGCATGTAAGTAGATGTATACTTAAAAATATCAGCGATAATTCTCATCGACATTTCGGGAGGGTAAATATACGTATTACGAACCATATACTCCTTCAAAATATCATTTTGAATCGTTCCAGAAAGTTTATCTTGTGATACTCCTTGCTCTTCTGCGGTAACGATGTAAAACGCCATAATCGGTAGGACCGCACCATTCATTGTCATTGAGACAGACATTTGATCAAGTGGAATCCCGTCAAATAGTGTTTTCATATCGAGTACAGAATCAATCGCTACCCCCGCTTTGCCCACATCCCCTACTACTCTTGGATGATCAGAATCATAGCCGCGATGCGTTGCTAAGTCAAAGGCGACAGAAAGTCCTTTCTGCCCCATTGCTAAATTTCTACGATAGAAGGCGTTGCTTTCTTCTGCAGTCGAAAAACCAGCATATTGCCGGACAGTCCACGGCCGATTAACATACATCGTCGGATATGGACCTCTCGTATATGGCGGCACCCCAGGCAAATGCTCTATATGCTCTAAATTTTGACGATCTTCATTCGTATAAAGCGCTTTGATTTTGATGTGCTCATTTGTTTCTAAAAGAAGCTCTTCCATATTTTGAGCAATTTCCTCTCTCGCTTTTCGTTGCCATTTTTCCTTCAAATCACTTTTCGACGCAAATAAAGAAAATGCCTTAAAATTTGGCTTAGTCATCTATGCCCACCTCCAAATCAGCTAAAATCGTAGCAAGGGTTTGATAGCAGTTGCTCTTTAAATGAATAAAACCAGAAATCCCGACCTTTTCCCAGCTTTCCCGCTCTTCAGGAAGCCCAGCAATATACAAGTGAACGTGAGGGAAGGCTGTTTTGATGTTTTGAGCAAGCTCGATTCCGAATGATGCATATTGCTCATTGCTTCCACAAAGACAGTAATGTTTATAGCCTGTTTCTCTCACAAACTCTAAAGCATGATTGATTGAATGAATTTCTGTACTCATTCTCCCTTCAATACCAGCTGGTGCGAGAAATCCGTTGGCAAAGTCAGTCCGTAGTTTATGAGACTTTAATTCTCCTAACGTGAGCAGTCCTACAGCTAGATCTACTCCTTGCTTTTTCAATTTCTGCGCACTGAGCCTAAGCTCCTCATATGACTCTGATAATCGCCCTTGTGGAATTGGTGGAAATTCGGCTCTATGCTGCACTCCTCTTACTTGCACGTTTTTTAATGACTCACCTTGTAAATCCACATATTTATTCGTTCCCACAATCGTTTGCTGCCTTGTCGCTATCGCTTCTTCACGCATCTTTCTTACTTTAGCAATCTCCGTCTGCATCCAACCTTGCTTAAGTACTTCAACAATTCCACCTTTTTCATCGATCGCCAAAAATAGTTCCCATGCTTTTTCAACAAGCTCTGTCGTTAAAGATTCCACGTACCAAGAACCACCTGCTGGGTCAATTGTTTTTGCCAAATGGGACTCATCTCGTAAAATTAATTGCGTATTTCTTGCAATACGATCTGAAAAAACAGTCTCTTTTCCTTCAGGCTCATTAAAAGGGCTGACATGCAAATATTGAATTCCTCCTAATACTGCTGCAAAGGCCTCACTTCCCGCTCTTAACATATTCACATAAGGATCATAGAGCGTTTTCGTAAAGCGAGAGGTCGTAGCAGAAATAATCATTCCCCGCTCCTCTTCATCTACTCCATAAGCTTTCATTACCATATCCCATAACACTCGAGCCGCTCTTAGCTTTGCCAGTTCCATAAAGAAGTTTGCCCCTATTGAAAATTGAAAAACAAGTTTTGACACTACTGTATTGATGGTTAAGCCCAGCTCGGCAAGTTTTTCAATATGCTGCACCCCTGTGCTAATTGCAATGGCCAATTCTTGCACAGCATGAGCACCACCATTATGATATGGAACTGTATCCACTAAAATGGTGCGAATACGCGGAAATGAAGTTAAGCCATTATTGACCGTTTCAAACAACTGCTGATAGCCTTCATCCATCCGATCTATTCCTTTTTCTGCTAGAAGAGCAACTGGATCGATGCCGATATAACCATGACCTTTCTCAGAGTAAGGCAGACTTTGTATTTTCT
Source organism: Robertmurraya sp. DFI.2.37 (assembly GCF_029211245.1). Lineage (NCBI taxonomy): Bacteria > Bacillati > Bacillota > Bacilli > Caryophanales > Bacillaceae > Robertmurraya > Robertmurraya sp. DFI.2.37. Next base: position 62,782 of record NZ_JARGEJ010000006.1, read on the forward strand.
TTAAAAATTCATGGTGATATTCTTTTGCATTGATTGAAAATGGGTAGTGGAGCAACTCCTCCTCTAATTCTTCTACTATTCCCAGCACCCTCTCATTGATCTCAAACGAGAGCGCTGTTTGTCCTTTAGAAATCGCTTTGTATAGCTGCTCATTTAAATTTTTATCAATCGTAAGTTTTTGTGCCAGCTTCCATTGATTTGATAAGTAACCTAGAGAAAAGGTTCCTCTTCTAAAATCGGATTGTGCCGGAAACTGACTTACTTCCTCTTGATCGTTTTGCGTGTAAAGCGGTTTCAATCTTATTTGCTCATATGTATCTTTTTCAAGCGACTCAATCTTTTTCCCTTTCATTGAATGCTCGCTTTTTTCAATCCAATCTTTAATAGAAACCTTTGGAAACGATTGCTCACGCATTTCCTCTCCACCTTCCATGAGGTTATTAAAAATTCCGATTATTAAATCTAAACCATATTTTTCTATTGATACCACTATTGTAGTACACGAATTTCATTCTAGCAACGGAGAGAAAAGAGGAAGACCGTTGTCTGACAAACGGTCTTCAAGAAATTATATGCTATTTTAAAATAACATTTAGTAAATCGAGGTATTCTCTTTGCTTGTATGTTCAAGAATTTCTTTCACTCTTTGGAGAAAACGACCACATACTAAGCCATCAAGAACTCGATGATCAAGCGATAAACATAAATTCACCATATCACGAACGGCAATCATGCCATTTAAAACAACAGGGCGCTTAACAATCGATTCCACTTGTAAAATCGCAGCTTGTGGATAATTAATGATTCCCATCGATTGGACAGAACCAAATGAACCGGTGTTATTTACAGTAAATGTCCCGCCTTGCATGTCTTCACTTGTCAATTTACCAGCACGCACCTTTGCTGCATATTCGGTAATCTCGCGAGCAATCCCTTTAATTGTTTTCTCATCGGCTGCCTTGATAACCGGTACAAACAAAGCATCATCTGTTGCTACTGCAATAGAAATATTGATGTCTTTTTTCTGCACGATTTTATCTCCTGCCCACATTGAATTCATTTGTGGGAACTCTTTTAAGGCTTGAGCAACAGCTTTGACAAAAAACGCGAAGAAGGTCAAATTAAATCCTTCTTTATTTTTGAATTCATCCTTGATCGTGTTTCGATATTCAACTAAATTCGTCACATCAACTTCGATCATCGTCCAAGCATGGGGGATTTCATGCTTGCTTCTAAGCATATTTGCTGCGATCGCTTTACGAACTCCAGATACCGGAATTTCAGTATCACCAGCCCCAACTGGAATCGATGGCACAGGAGCGCTTTGTTTTGCTACCTGAGTTTGAGAAGCCGTTTCCTCTACTTTCGCAGGCGGTGTCTCAGTTTGAACCGATTTCGGAATCTGACCTGACTCCACAATTTTTAAAATATCCTTACGGGTAATACGCCCGCCAGCACCGCTTCCTTGTACAAGGTTCAAATCAATACCATGTTCTTGTGAAAGTTTCAGTACAGCAGGTGAGTAACGAGCTTTGCTGCTCGTTCCATCAAACGAAGCGTTTGTACTTGAAAGCTCTTCTTCATTTTGAGGAGCTGGAGCTTCTTCAACTGCTTCACTTGTACCGCCCTCTACTTCCACAGAGCAAATCACTTCACCAACTGCTAGCGTATCCCCTTCATTTGCAATCAGTTCTTTTATAACACCGGAAAAAGAGGAAGGGATTTCCGCATTTACTTTATCTGTCATAACCTCTGCCAGCGCGTCGTACTTATTGACTTTATCCCCTACTGATACAAGCCATTTGCTTATTGTTCCTTCGGTTACACTTTCTCCTAATTGAGGCATTTTAATTTGTTCAATTGCCAATTCGAAAAACCTCCTTCAACTACGCTTATTCTCTATTTAAAATTCAGCCAACTCTCGCATCGCTTGTTCAACTTTATCCGGATTAACCATAAAATACTTTTCCATTGTCGGTGCATACGGCATTGCTGGTACATCCGGTCCCGCTAAGCGCTTAATTGGAGCATCTAAATCGAAGAGGCAATTTTCTGCGATTATCGCCGACACTTCACTAATAATGCTACCTTCCTTATTGTCCTCTGTTATAAGCAATACTTTGCCCGTCTTGCTAGCTGCTTCAATAATCGCTTCTTTATCCAACGGATAAACAGTACGTAAATCTAAAATATGTGCCGAAATACCCTCGCTCGCAAGTCGTTCAGCTGCCTGTAGGGCAAAATGAACACATAGCCCGTACGTAATAACAGTAATATCATCGCCTTCACGCTTGACATCCGCTTTTCCGATTGGAAGAACATAATCATCAGTAGGCACTTCCCCTTTAATTAAACGGTATGCTCTTTTATGCTCGAAAAAGAGAACAGGGTCTTCATCACGAATTGCCGCCTTCAATAGCCCCTTTACATCGTATGGCGTAGATGGCATGACAATTTTTAATCCAGGCTGGTTAGCGAATACAGCTTCAACCGATTGGGAATGATACAATGCTCCATGAATACCACCACCATATGGAGCACGGATCACAATAGGACAATTCCAGTCATTATTGGAGCGATAACGGATTTTTGCTGCTTCAGAAATGATTTGATTGACAGCCGGCATGATAAAATCAGCAAATTGCATTTCCGCAATCGGACGCATGCCATACATTGCTGCCCCAATTCCCACTCCTGCAATCGCAGATTCAGCAAGAGGGGTATCGATTACTCTTTCTTCCCCAAACTGCTCATATAATCCTTGAGTTGCTTTAAAAACTCCGCCCTTTTTCCCTACATCTTCACCAAGAACGAAAACTTTAGAGTCTCTTTCCATTTCCTCACGAATCGCCATCGTCACTGCATCTATATAAGAAATGACAGCCATTTCAATCTTCCCCCTTACTCTGCATACACATGCTTCATCGCATATTCTGCCTCTGCGTATGGAGCGTTTTCTGCATAATCTGTTGCCTCGTTAACAATTCTCATCACACGATCATTAATTTCTTTTTCCTTCTCATCGTTCATTACACCATTTTCCTTCAAATAAGCTCCAAAAGTTATAATCGGATCTTTTGTTTTCGCCTCAGCGACCTCATCAGGAGCACGATAGCTTCTGTCATCGTCATCTGAAGAATGTGGTGTTAAACGGTAAGAAATCGTTTCAATTAATGATGGACCTTCGCCACGGCGTCCGCGATCCACTGCCTCTTTAACGGCCTTATACACTTCTAACGGATCATTTCCGTCCACTGTAATTCCAGGCATTCCATAGCCAACAGCACGATCAGAGACATTTTCACAAGCTAACTGCTTTTCAATTGGTACAGAAATAGCATATTTATTATTCTCACACATAAAGATGACTGGTAGCTTATGAACACCGGCAAAATTGGCTCCTTCATGGAAGTCACCTTGATTCGATGAACCTTCACCAAAAGTGACGAAAGTAACAAGATCTTTCCCTTCCATCTTTCCAGCTAAAGCCACTCCAACCGCATGAGGAACCTGTGTCGTTACTGGGGATGAACCGGTGACAATCCGATTTTTCTTTTGTCCAAAATGCCCGGGCATTTGTCGGCCTCCAGAGTTCGGATCTTCCGCTTTTGCAAATGCAGAAAGCATTAATTCTGTTGCTGTCATTCCAAAGGTTAATACCACTCCCATATCGCGATAGTAAGGCAATGCATAATCCTTCTCCTTATCTAAAGCAAATGCCGCACCAACCTGCGCAGCCTCCTGTCCTTGACAAGAAATGACAAACGGAATCTTACCTGCCCGGTTTAAGAGCCACATTCGTTCATCAATTCTTCTTGCTAACAACATTGTTTCATACATTTCCAGCACTTTTTCATCGCTCAATCCAAGAGCGCTATGACGATTCTCAGTCAATTCCATTCCCTCCCGAGAAATTAATCTTATCCATGTATCGCTTTACCATCAACCGCTAAAGCTGCTTCACCAATCGCTTCTGATAAAGTTGGATGCGGATGAATTGTATGGGCAACCTCCCAAGGTGTCGCATCTAACACTTGTGCTAAGCCTGCTTCAGAAATCATATCAGTTACATGAGGTCCAATCATATGGACACCTAATATATCATTGCTTTCTTCATCAGCGATCATTTTCACAAATCCATCTGATTCACCAAAAACAAGTGCTTTTCCAATCGCACGGAAAGAAAATTTCCCAACTTTAACTTTGTATCCTTTTTCCTTTGCTTCCTCTTCTGTATAGCCAACACTTGCTACCTCAGGAGCGCTATATATACATTTGGAAATTAAACGATAGTCAAGAGGTTCTGGCTTCTCTCCAGCAATATGCTCAACCGCAACAATCCCTTCATGCGAAGCAACATGGGCAAGCTGCAAGCCGCCGATACAATCTCCTATTGCATAAATGTGCGATTCTTTTGTTTGATAAAAATCATTTGTGACAATGAATCCTTTTTCTACCTGAATATCCGTATTTTCTAAACCAATTCCTTCTATATTTGCCATTCGGCCAACCGAAACAAGTATTTTATCTGCTTTAAACTGTTTTTCTGCTCCTTTTACTTCAGCAGAGATGGTGACAGTCTCACCTTTTTGAAGCGTTTCTGGCAAAACCTTTGCACTTGTGACAACATTGATTTTACGCTTCTTCATTAGCCGTTGCATTTCCTTGGAAATTTCTTTGTCTTCTGTTGGTAAAATGCGATCCGCATATTCAATCACCGTCACTTCAACCCCAAAATCGGACAGCATTGATGCCCATTCAATTCCAATCACACCGCCACCAACGATTATGATTGATTGAGGAAGTGATTCCATTTGCAACGCTTCATCTGAAGTCATTACGAATTCACCATCTATGTCTAATCCCGGTAAAGTACGTGGCCTTGAGCCAGTTCCAATAATAACGTTTTTGGGGATTAACATTTCGTTTTCTGTTTTATCATTCATTTCAACAGAAATCGTTCCAGGCATAGGTGAAAAAATTGACGGGCCTAAAATCCTCCCTGTTCCTGCAAAAACATCAATCTTACCTTGCTTCATTAAATGTTGAACACCTTTATGCAGCTGTTCGACGATATTGTTTTTTCGTTCCTGCACCTTAGCAAAATTTAATGAGACACCTGTCGTTTCCACGCCGAACTCTTCGCTTCTTTTTGCCGTCGCAAATACCTCAGCGCTTCTTAGCAATGCTTTGCTAGGGATACAACCTTTATGTAAACAGGTGCCGCCGAGTTTCCCTTTCTCAACGATTGCTGTTTTCAAGCCTAACTGAGATGCCCGTATCGCTGCTACGTAGCCACCTGTACCACCGCCAAGAATGACTAAATCATATTCCTTTGCCATAAAAAACGACCTCCCTTTTCAAATCCTCTCACTGCACTTTACTGGGCTTGGATAATTCTTCTCCTTTTCCTCACCTCTTAACACTCTAAGTGCCCCTTCCGCTAATGCCTGAAGCTCATTCTCTCCCGGCTTAACGATCACATCAGCAATCCATTTGACTCTTTCCTGAATCTCCTGCACAAATCCTTTTCCATAAGCGAGACCACCCGTTAAAATAATCGCATCGACCTTCCCTGATAAAACCGCACTAGCCGACCCAATTTCTTTTGCTACTTGGTATGCCATCGCAGAATAGACTAAGCTTGCTTCGTTATCGCCATTTTCTATCATTTTTTCCACCGCAAGGGCATCATTTGTTTTCAAATAGCCAACTAAGCCGCCTTGTCCGACCAATTTTTTCATGATTTCTTCATAAAAGTATTGTCCAGAATAACAGAGAGCCACAAGGTCACCCGCAGGTACTGTACCCGCACGTTCTGGACTGAACGGGCCATCTCCATGAAGACCGTTGTTCACATCGACAACCCTTCCTTTTTTATGTACACCAACCGTAATGCCGCCTCCCATATGGGCGACAATTAAGTTAAGCTCTTCGTATCTTTTCCCTAACTCCTGCGCTACCCGCCTCGACACTGCCTTTTGATTAAGGGCATGAAAGATGCTTTTTCGGTCTATTAACGAAAAACCTGAAACTCGAGCAATAGGCTCTAATTCATCAACAACAACCGGATCAACAATATAAGCTGGAATATTTAATCCTGATGCAATTTCATGAGCAATAATTCCACCAAGATTAGAGGCATGCTCACCAGCAAAACCAGCACGAAGGTCGGACAACATCTCTTCGTTAACTCGATATGTTCCCCCTTCTATGGGACGCAACAATCCACCGCGACCGCAAACGGCTTTAAGCTTGGAAATATTGATTCCTTCTTTATCAAGTGATTCAAGGATCGTCTTTTTACGGAATTCATATTGCTCGATAATTTGATTAAATTGACCAATTTCATCATTAGAATGACGAATCGTCTTTTCAAAAACAGACTTCTCATTATCGAATACCCCTATTTTCGTTGAAGTAGATCCTGGATTGATGACGAGAATTCGATTAATTGACTCTGGCACTGTTTAACCCTCCAATTGAAAAGCGCAAATTTCCCTTTATATTGCTCATGCTCTTTATTCGATTGTTTGAGCCATGCATAACGGAAGCTTGCGCTTAACACCATTCAACATGTAATAACCATACCATTTAGCTGACAAATCATTTATCTTCTGCTTAAAATGTGATGGCCATTTTGAAGAAATTGACTGCGAGAATTGCGCATTCTTTCAATTCTCTCCTCCGCCATACGATCTGCTGCTTTATAAGTTGGAATTCCATCGCGCTTTGAAATTTCAATTACCTTCTCAATGTTTTGATAAATTGTCTCGACTCGCTTCATCGCTCGGTCGCGGTTATAACCGTACAATTCATCAGCGACATTGATAACTCCACCGGCGTTAATTACATAATCAGGTGCATAGACTATCCCTAATTCATGTATGAGGTCACCATGGGTCGTATCACGAAGCTGATTGTTAGCAGCTCCTGCAATAACTTTAGCCTTTAATTGTGGAATCGTATCATCATTGATAACAGCCCCCAGTGCACAAGGAGCATAAATATCACAGTCGACACTATAAATTTCGTCAGGCTCGACCGCCTTTGCACCGAACTCTTCCACCGCTCTTTGCACAGCTTCTTTATTAATATCAGTTACAATTAAACTTGCACCCTCTTCATGTAAATGACGGCATAAATTAAATGCAACATTACCAATACCTTGAACAGCAACCACTTTTCCTTCTAGTGAATCATTCCCAAACGCTTCCTTAGCTGCTGCTTTCATCCCACGATATACACCATAAGCTGTAACCGGCGATGGATTTCCAGATGAACCGAATGCTGGAGATATTCCCGTTACATAATCGGTTTCTTCATGGATCAAATCCATATCAGCAACGGTTGTTCCTACATCTTCAGCTGTAATATAACGGCCATTTAAACCCTGAATATAGCGACCAAAAGCACGAAACATTTCTTCATTCTTATCTTTACGAGGATCGCCAATAATAACCGTTTTACCGCCTCCAAGATTTAATCCCGCTGCAGCATTTTTATATGTCATCCCCTTCGCTAAGCGAAGAGCATCCTCAATAGCCGCCTCCTCTGATTCATATGTCCACATCCGTGTTCCACCAAGCGCCGGTCCTAAAGTCGTATCATGTATTGCAATTATCGCCTTTAGTCCCGATTGCTTATCTTGGCAAAAAACGACTTGTTCATAATCATAAGACTCCATATACTTGAAAATTTCCATGTTGTATCTCTCCTCTTTTGTTAAATATCATCAATGTTTAATAGAACATATGGCTAAAGCTAGAGAGTAGAGCTTGCTTTCAGCAGAATCGGCCCTGGAAGTTAAAACGATTGGCGCTTTTGCCCCGGCAATGACTCCTCCAACCTTCGCTTTCGCAAAATATGTTAATGATTTATACAACGCATTTCCAACCTCTATTGTTGGCACAAGCAGGATATCTGCTCGTCCAGCAACCTCACTTTTGATTCCTTTTTGCTCTGCTGACAAGCTCGAAATCGCATTATCGAACGCAAGCGGCCCATCAATAAGACAATTCGTGATCTGCCCTCTCCGATTCATTTGCGAAAGTGCAGCAGCATCCAGTGTTGCCTGCATACTCGGGTTGACTACTTCAACAGCAGCAATCGGCGCCACTGATGGCCAATTGACCCCAACACTTCTTGCAATTGCAACGGCATTTTCAATAATTTGTACCTTTTGTTGAAGATCAGGGTAAAGATTCATCGCTGCATCGGTAATAAAAAGGAGGCGATCAAAGTCTGGGATTTCAAAAACAGCAACATGCGAAAGAATGTTTCCAGTCCTTAAACCATATTCTTTATTTAAAATTGCTTTTAAAATAACCGCGGTTTGAACATTTCCCTTCATTAACACACTAGCTTCATTTAAATGTACAGCCTTAACGGCTTTTTCAGCTGCTTCCTGATTGGTAAGAGCATGAATGATTTGAAGATCACCGTTGTTCATCAATTCAGGAAATTTAGCATTGATAAGCTCGATGATCTTCTCCCTGTCGCCATATAAAAGGAAGCGGGAAAGCGTTCTTCGCAGCGCTTCTTGTATCGCCTCAAGAACATCCTCATCTTCAGCAGCAGCTACTGCCACCGTTATTGGAGGAAATTGTATGGCTCTATCAATTAGAGATTGCAATTTCAAGCTGTATTCAACCCCCTTTAATTTTTATCTGTATTTTCCTTTATTTGGTCAAATACATTTTGCGATAACATTAAAATATGTTTGCAATTTTTATGCCAATTAATTCAAGGTGTCAAACTTCCCTTTTGCTTTGCCATCCATGAATTTTTTTGCAGACATGCGAAAAAAGTTGCATGCTAATCTTTACAAACATGATCATAGCCTTATAAATTGTATTTGTCCAACTTATAGTAGAGATTACGAACAGATAAACCTAATGCTTTGGCTGTCTCCGTCTTATTGCCATTCATTTTTACAAGCGTTTTTGCGATAATTTCTTTCTCATATCGCTCTAATCTCACGTTTAATGTCTCTCCTTCTGTTTCAGAATGAGAGAATGGTTCAATTATCTGCTCCTGAATGATGTTTAAATTCGGTAAATGCAGCAGAGCAATCTCCGTTTCATGATAATTCATGAAAATAATCGCTCGTCCTAATATATTTTCCAATTCTCTAACATTCCCGGGCCAATGATATTGAAGCAAATGTTTCATGGCCTCTGCCGTTACTCCTTCCACATTTCTTCCATAATCTTGATTAATCTTCTGGATCAGACGCTCACATAATAACGGAATATCTCCTTTTCGATCCCTTAACGGAGGAATATGGATCGGCATTCGATTGAGACGATAATATAAATCTTCTCTAAATGTCCCATTGATGATCCCTTTTTCAATATTAACATTTGTAGCCGCAATTACTCTTACATTAATGGAAATTGGCTTCGTGCCACCGACTCGAGTAATTTCATTTTCCTGCAGTACTCGTAATAGTTTCGCTTGAGTATTCGCTGTTAATTCACCAATTTCATCTAAAAAAATACTACCATTGTTCGCCTCTTCAAAAAGACCTCGCTTTCCTCCTCTTTTCGCACCAGAAAAAGCTCCTTCTTCATAACCGAAAAGTTCGCTTTCAAGTAATGACTCTGAGAGGGAAGCACAATTAACGCGAACAAATTTGTTATACTTTCTATCACTTGCGTTATGGATTGCATGAGCAAAAAGCTCTTTTCCAGTACCGGACTCTCCACGGAGAAGAACGGTAGCAGGTGTTCTAGCCCCCAGCTTCGCTTGCTCAATAGCTAAACGCATCTCTTCGGAATCACCAATAATGTCTTCAAATGAATATTTTGCTTCCAGTGTTCGAATAATCTGCCTCGCTCTGCTCAGTTCTCGGTTCAAGCTCTTTATTTCAGACATGTCATGAACGACTCCGACACTTCCTTTTAATTTGCCATCAACAATGACGGGCGCCACATTGACAATGACCTCTTTTTTGTTCGGGCCTAATCGCATTGCCACCCCACGAACAGCACGTCTCGTTTTTAAAACTTGCATATGCATGCTTTCTCCTTCAGAAATATCAGCAGTCGCCGGTTGACCGATAACCTCTGCTTCAGAAAGCCCAGTTAACCTCGTGTAAGCTGGATTAATAATGATCCCTATTCCATTTTCATCAACAACAGAAATCGCTTCTTCACTCGATTGAATCACTGATTCAAGCATCGTTTGTACTTCTTTTAGATTGGTGAGTTCCTCTGCTAAATTGACAACCTCTGTTATATCCTTAAAAACGGCAAATGCCCCGATTATTTCATTATTTTCAGCGATCATCGGGATTCTCGTCGTGATGATCTTCATCCCGTTCGCAAGAGTTTGCTTTCGATTCGTTTCAGGTTTTCCAGTTTCTAAAATAATCGGCAAACGGCTTGTTGGAACAACTTCTAAAACCGGTTTTCCGATCATTTCTTCCTTTTTCATCCCGATCATCGTTGCTGCACTATGATTGATGAAGGTGATCGTCGCATCTTTATCTACAACTAGCATGCCATCACCAGTTGCATTAAATATTAAGTCATGTTTGTAGGTTTCGTATTCAAGTCTAGAGATTAATTCTTCTTTTTCTTCAATCAACTTAGAAATTAGATAAGCCATACTCCCCGGAATTAACACTGTCCTCCGGTCTCTTAACTCACGAATTTCATTAAATACCTCTTGTCTTCCTGTTACTTCTATGACCACATCTAGTTGATCAGCTAAATATTTTTTCCAATCCGTTCCCACTTCAATCCCTAGCTCCTTAGCAAACAAGATTCCCGGAGCATTTTCATCTATATCGATGACCACTTTCACATCCAGAACAGCGGTTTCTTTTAATATCTTTAAAATCGATAATCCACCCAATCCAGCTCCAACAATCATTACTGTTTGCACATGATTTCCCCTACCTTCTTGCAAGAAAAAATTTTCATAAAGAATGAATTTTTTTGCACATAAGTCTATTTTAGTGTTAATCGGTTTCAATGACAAATTTTTTTAGAATATGTTTTAGTATAAGTTGCCGTTGATTTTTGGCTAATTTTCTTACCCTTCTGCATAACAGAAAGAAATATGAAACCAATGTTTACCGCGAAATAAATCGTTTTATTCACCGTATTTTTTTAACAAAACCTTAAAAAAATGTTAAAAGTTTGGGAAACGAGAATGTCAAGAGGACGACATACTTATATTGAAAAAGCATGTTATAATATAGGGGATCAAATAGAAATGAGGATTTTTATGATTCGGATTATAGCATTATTAATTTTAGTAATACCTGGAATCATTGCAGCATATGGAATTAAAATGATGCGCGATATGGTCTTTGGAATTACAATTGGACCGTTTACCTCCTCATTATTATGGCTGCAATTTATCTCTGGACTATTATTGTTTTTAGCTGGATTAGCCTTTATCGGAGGATTTATCCTTCATCGTGATCGCAAGAAAAATAAAGTGCAGAATCGCTTTAAATTGGATAAGAAACTTTAGTTTAACACATTTATTTAAAGAGCAGGGCGCCTTTTAAGCTAGTTCAAATAGGTTACCAGCGGACGATAATAAATGGAGCTTTCCTCTGTACCTCCGTACAGCACCTGTTTCTGCCCGACAACGGATGAGGCTCTCTTTCTTACTCGCTTGTTAACGCGCTCATTAATGACTAGAAAGGCATCCACAAACTTTTTGTGGATGCCTTTCGCAATTGAGAATAATTTAATGATACTCTTTTCTAATTTTAAGCGCCTTCACTGGATCGTCTGTAATAAATGCCGTACAACCAATATCAAAGAGTCTTCTCATCTCCTGTTCTTTATTGACAGTATAAGGTCTCACTTCAATACCAGACTCAAGAGAAGCTTTAATGATTTCATTGGGAGCGACTCGATAATTAGGATGCATCCCCTTTGCTTTAATCGAGCGGGTATAGACCCAAGGCATGTAGAGCCCCTCATGATATAAGGGAGCAATTTCAATTTCAGGAGCAAGGCGATAGCAGTATACGATACTATAATGATTAAATGACGAAATGATCACTCGCTCTGTTAAAGCAAATTCACGAATAAGCTCAATAAGGGGCTCCTCTATTTTCATGTATGATTCCGCACTGCTTTTAATTTCAATATTGCACTGAAGTTGATTGGTTTGTAGCCACGCAAGCACTTCTTTTAAAGAAGGAATCGGCTCTTTTTTTAAAATTGTCTTATGCTTATAGCTTGCATCAAGTCTCCGCAATTCTGCGAAGGAATAATCTTTCACAAAACCTCTCCCATTGGTCGTACGATCGACTTTGTCATCATGAATGACAACGAGCTCATTGTCTTTTGTTAATTGGACATCTAATTCAATACCATCAGCACCTGCATTTTCCGCTTCCCTAAAAGCTTTCATCGTATTCTCAGGGAATTTTGCAGAATAACCACGGTGGGCAAAAATAAGTGTCAAGTTTCTCCTACCTCCTAAATCAGAAATAAAAGACGCCCATTCGACATCTTTTATTTAGTCCTTTCCCTTTCAAGAAGCCTTATGCTCCAAACGAAGCTTATCAGCCACCATTGCGATAAATTCTGAGTTGGTTGGCTTTGCTTTGGACATGGATACGGTATAACCAAATAAAGATGAAATTGAATCGATATTACCACGGCTCCATGCCACTTCGATGGCATGACGAATAGCACGCTCGACGCGGCTAGCTGTAGTGTTATATTTTTTGGCAATATCGGGATATAAAACTTTCGTAATCGATCCTAATAATTCTATGTCATTATAAACCATGGAAATAGCTTCTCTTAAATATAAATACCCTTTAATATGAGCAGGGACACCAATTTCATGAATAATACTTGTAATACTAGCATCGAGGTTTCTTGGCTTTTCTTCCACAACTGGTCTAACAGCACTTGCTAACCCTGATGATTTTCTCATAACAGGCGCTTCCTTTCCGCTTACCTGACGAATGTGATTGCCTAAATGCTCTAAGTCAAATGGTTTTAAAATAAAATAAGACGCACCTAACTCAACTGCTTTTTTCGTTACATCTTCCTGGCCAAAGGCCGTTAACATAATAACATTAGGAAGATGGTTCTTTTTCATCTCCCTTAGCCTTTCCAATACTGCTAATCCATCTAAATGCGGCATAATAATATCTAAAACAAGAACATCTGGGTCAGTTTCCTGCAATACTTCCAGGCACTCCTGTCCATTATGGGCCACACCTACAACTTCCATGTCTTCCTGAGAAGAAATATAATCTTCTAATAGACCCACTAGTTCTCGATTGTCATCAACTACACAAACTTTAATTTTCTTCACTTACAGTTTCCTCCTCGATCCTTAAGTTTCTCGTCTCTAAAATTTGATTCTTATATCTTTATTCTAAATATTCAATTCGACAAAGCCAATAAAAATCCTTTTCTTTTTTTATTTTTTCTGCAAAAATGTATTAATTCTTTGATTTTCTTCTATTTTCTCTTATTTTCGACTAGTTTCGTCACTTGATTTTTTTAAAATGATAACTTTGTCGAAAAATCTTTATCTTTATCCATATTATACACTGCTATCATAAAAAAAGAAGATGGAGGCGGAAAATTCCACCTCCATAAGGTAATTAATTTAACTTGCTTTTTCCTCTTCTTTTTCATAAATATCGATCCCTGCTTCATTAAGCATCCACTCTATATGAACCCCGTAACCTGAAGTTGGATCGTTAACAAATACATGAGTAACAGCTCCAACTACTTTACCATCTTGAATAATTGGGCTTCCCGACATCCCTTGAACGATTCCGCCTGTCTTATCAAGCAATTCTTTATCTGTAACCTTTAAGACCATTCCTTTCGTGGCAGGGAACTTTTGCGGGATCGTACTGACAATTTCGATGTCAAAAAGTTTAACTTCATCATTATCGACAACTGTCAGTATTTGTGCCGGACCTTCCTTAACTTGATGAGAAAGAGCGATTGGCAAAGCTTTATCCATAACTCCGTTCTCAATATCACGATTAAGCTTTCCAAATATTCCAAATGGGCTATTTCGTTGGATATTTCCAATTACCTCTTTATCTGAAGAGAACCTAGCTAATTTTTCTCCAGGATCTCCATTGCTTCCTTTTTCAATGGATGTTACAGTTGAACGAACAATTTGCCCGTCTTCTACGACAATGGGCTTTTTCGTATCCATATCAGATATGACGTGCCCTAAAGCACCGTATTTTTTACTTTGAGGATGATAGAACGTCATCGTCCCTATTCCTGCTGCTGAATCTCGAATATAGAGACCAAGCTTAAACTTATCTTCATCTTTTTCCTTTTGCGGCTTTAGTTCTGTTGTTACTTTTCCACTTTCACGACTAATCTCAACCTTCAACGGTTTTCCTGATTCTCCGGCCTCTTGAACAAAAGGGGCAACATCAGACATTTTTTCAATCTGCTTCCCATTGATCCTCGTAATAATATCGCCGACTTTTATTCCCGCTTCCTCTCCCGGTGATTGCTTTCCTTCAATTGTATTCACCTGATGGTGTCCTACTACCAGAACCCCAACTGTATTTAATTTAACCCCGATAGATTGGCCACCTGGAATTACTTTAAAATCCTTTAGAACATTGACATCGACCTTTTTAATTGGAAAACCCGCTAATTCTAATAGCATCTCATTTTTTCCGTATTTGTTTGCATTTAATGAAACTGTATTATCTTCATCATCGACTGAAACACTAAGGTTAGAGCTATTCATTTCTGCTGACACTGGTCGGGATTTCTGAAAAGTAAATTCTTGCCCTTCAAAAAGGGTTACTTCCTTTGGTAATTGAATATACTGCTGCACAGGTTTCGAAAAACCAAGAGCAACAATTGAAACAAGGAGAATTCCACCAATTATTTTTCTAAGAAGTTCAAAATTCAACATCTTCACTCTCCTCGCTTCTAGTCCACACACACTCACTCTAAAATGGCTACACCTTTAATTTTGCCTCCTTTAGACGCATTTATAACCGCTAGAGAGATAAAAAAGCTACCCAGAATGGATGTTAATGGAACTTGGGCGCTTGCAGAATTATTTTGCTATATGTTGTTATAATAATGAAGTAAAATGATCATTTTGGCTGAACGATGATGGCTTTTAGATAATGTTAACGTATTTGGCCAACCATTTCTCAACAACAGTATTTACTTTATTTTCAATCGTTATACTGCTTCTTTAAGGACATTGCGTATACTAAATGATTTACCCTTTATTCAAATAAAAAGATAAAAAATGATAATCACGCGTGAACTATGATTTACCTTTTTATTTCTATCCATTCGAATCTTCCTCTATAAAAATAAAGCTATCCAAATTCGGATAGCTTTCATTGTGTTATTTTAATCTCTTTTGCTAAATGAAGAAGTTCTTTTGCATGCTCCTTCGTTAAATCGGTTATCTCTACCCCTGAAATCATCCTCCCAATTTCACGAATTTTTTCAATTTCATCCAAAACTTTTACGGATGTCCTTGTCCGACCTTCCGCGATTTTTTTCGCAATAAATAAGTGAGTATCGGCCATTGCTGCTACTTGAGGAAGGTGGGAAATACACAGAACTTGCGAGTCAACAGACACATGATATATTTTTTCAGCAATCGCTTGTGCTACCCGGCCACTGACTCCCGTATCGACTTCGTCGAAAATAATCGATGTGATGCCCTGATGCTTTGAAAAGATGCTCTTTAAGGCAAGCATAATTCGCGATAATTCTCCACCAGAGGCAATTTTTGAAAGTGGTTTTAATGGTTCACCCGGGTTGGTAGAAATGTAAAATTCAACTTTATCTGAACCGGCAGATGTAAAATGCTCGTAATCACTAATAAATCGTACTTCGAATAGTGTTTTTTCCATGTAAAGCTCTTTTAATTCAGTATGAATCAATTTTGTTAGTTGTCCAGCATACTTTTGTCTCACCTTACTTAATTCACGAGCTTCAATGGCCAGGTCTTTCTGGATGACGGAAAGCTCCCGCTGCAATTTCTCAATATGTGTTTCTTTATTCTGCAGTGTTTCCAGCTCTTCCTCAATTTTGGCCGCATACTCTAATATCTCGGCAATTGTTTTTCCATACTTTCGCTTTAGTTGATTAATTTCGTTAAGCCTATCCTCAATATTACTCAAACGTTCAGGATCAAATTCAAGGATATCAAGCTCATTTCTTAATGTCCGTACGATATCCTCAAGTACATAAAAGCTATTGGAAACCGTATCAGATACCTCTTTATAGTGCTCATCAATCGATGCTGCGTCTTCCAAATGGTTCATCGCGAGACCAAGCCAATCGAGCCCTTTATTATCGCCCTGTAAGGCTGAATAGCTTATATTCAACGCTTCATGAAGCTTCTCAAAATTGCTCAGCTTCCTTCTTTCCTCGATAAGCTCCTCATCTTCATGAAGCTTTAAATCCGCTTTTTGAATTTCCTCTAATTGAAAAGAAATTAAATCTAAACGATGTGCAACCTGCTGTTCATTTTCACTCAAATGTTTTAATGCCCTATGCGTTTTTTCATATCGCTGATAAATATGTACATACTCTTGATAGACGTCCTCAATTTCCTTGCCGCCAAATTGATCAAGCAAGAATAAATGACGGGTTTCATCCATTAATTCTTGATGCTCATGCTGACCATGAATATCAACAAGCGCCGCACCGATTTCACGCAGTGTTGAAATTGTCACTAGCTTCCCATTTATGCGGCAAATACTTTTCCCACTCTTTGAAATGTCGCGTCGAAGGATGATCATTCCGTCTTCAATCTCGATGCCAAACTCCTGCACCTTATGAAATAATGGATGTGAATCATGATCAATTTGAAAAAGCCCTTCAATTTCCGCTTTCTCTTCCCCATGGCGGACAAATTCAGATGAACCTCTGCCACCAACGAGCAAATGAATGGCATCAATAATAATTGATTTTCCTGCTCCTGTTTCGCCAGAAAGAACCGTTAGCCCTTTGTCAAAAGAAATCGAAAGTGCCTCAATTATAGCAAAATTTTTAATCGATAACTCGCTGAGCATGAATAATCACCTCTAAATCAAATTCATCTTCACTTAGTCCAGATTCACATGTATGATTGATTTCATTTGTTCTTTAAACAAAATGAAAATAAACGTAAATATTACGCTCAGGTTTTGAATCACGGACAAAGGAATTGTTACAGCATTTCAAGAAATCGAGCCTGTATGATTTCTGTCTCAACTGGAGTTTTGCAAATAATTAAAATCGTATCATCCCCGCAAATTGTTCCTAATATCTCTTCCCAATCAAGATTATCAATTAACGCCCCTATTGCCATTGCGTTTCCAGGCAATGTCTTCATAACAAGCAAATGTCCCGCTTGATCGATGCGAACAAACGCATCCATGAGATTTCTTTTTAATTTTTGCAGAGGATTAAAGCGTTGATCGGCCGGGAGACTATACTTATAGCGGCCATCCATAAGAGGTACCTTTACTAAATGAAGCTCTTTTATATCTCTTGAAACCGTTGCCTGCGTAACATTAAAACCTGCTATTTTTAATTCATCAACAAGCTCGTCCTGTGTTTCAATATCATTATTTGTTATAATTTCTCTTATTTTAATATGGCGCTGACCTTTATTCATAAATAAATCACCTCTGAAATTTATACAGTGTAATGGTGTTATACTATTTTACTTTTTTACATTCATAATTGCACAGATCATTCAATAATATGTTAGCTGAAAAACAGGAAAATGTATACTTTTTCATATAATGATTCGTGATTAAACGACGATATTCCTCTTTAGTCTCCACCTTTAGCAATGCTTTTTTTGCTAAAATTTCCAAATTTACAACTCACACAAAAAAGGAATAAGCCTCTACTTATTCCTCTGTTTGCTTTCTTTTCAATTGTTCATGGGCGCTACGCACAATGTCTGATGGTAAATAAAGCAAGCTTTTCTCCCCCATAACCTTCGACCCATTCCACTGAATATGAAGGAGAAACTCGATATTCCCATCTCCTCCCGTGATCGGAGAGTAGGACAAATTCTTGACATCATAACCTTCTTTTAACACGAAATCAATCATTTTTTCGAGAACCTCTTCATGTACATTTGGGTCCCGAACAATCCCTTTTTTTCCTACCTGCTCACGTCCTGCTTCAAATTGAGGCTTAATTAACGCGACAATATCACTTCCCGGAACAAGCAATGTTTTTAATACAGGAAAGATCAATTTCAATGATATAAATGAAACATCAATTGAAGCAAAGTTAGGGAGCTCAGCCGACAGATCAGCTGGAGTCACGTAGCGAAAATTAGTTCTTTCCATGACAACAACTCTCTCGTCCTGTCTGAGCTTCCACGCTAATTGGTTATAACCTACATCAAGAGCATAGGACATTTTCGCCCCATTTTGTAGGGCGCAGTCTGTAAAACCACCAGTCGAAGCACCGATATCTAGCAGAATCTTGCCTTCAATATTTAAATCAAATTCTTTCAACGCTTTCTCAAGCTTTAATCCTCCCCGACTTACATAAGGAAGGACATTTCCTTTCACTGTAAGCGGACTTTCAATACTAATTTTTTCCCCAGGCTTGTCTAACCGTTCTTCATTACTATAAACAAGACCAGCCATAATCGCTCTTTTGGCCTTTTCACGGGTTTCAACTAAACCTCGTTCTACTAATAAAACGTCTATCCGTTCCTTTTTCATTTTTGTTTAGGCCCTTTTTTGTTTTTTTCTTGCCAATGTTTGCAGTTTATTGACAACATTTTCTGTTGTCAGGCCAATTTCATTTAGCAATTCATTCACACTTCCGTGTTCGATAAATCGATCAGGAATACCAATGCGATCAATTTCAGCATGGTGGTATCCTTTTTCAGATGCAAATTCTAAAATAGAGCTACCAAATCCACCTTGTAGAACAGCTTCTTCGATAGTAAGAATCGGCATATCTACTCCTAATAGACCGAGAAGCATATCTTCATCAATTGGTTTAATGAAACGCGCATTAATCACCTTGATCGAAACTCCCTGTTTCTCAAGAATTTCTGCCGCCTTCATAGCCATTGGGATCGTCGTCCCAAAAGTTAAAATCGCTCCATCAAGCCCTTCTTTTAATACTTCCCATGTTCCAATCGGTATTTCTTTCAGCTCTTCATCTAAAGGAACTCCGAGACCATTTCCTCTTGGGAATCTCATCGCAATTGGACCCTCATCGTATTTTAACGCCGTATGGACAAGATGTTGTCCTTCATTCTCATCCTTTGGCATCATTAACACCATATTGGGTACATGCCGCAAAAAGGCAATATCAAATACCCCTTGATGAGTTTCTCCGTCAGCCCCGACTAAACCAGCACGGTCAATTCCAATAAAGACATTTAAGTTTTGACGACAAATATCATGGACGACCTGATCGTAGGCACGCTGCAAAAACGTAGAATATATCGCTAGGAACGGCTTCATGTTTTGTGTCGCCAATCCTGCTGCCATTGTCGCGGCATGCTGTTCAGCGATCCCGACATCATACATGCGCTCAGGAAATTCGCTAGCAAAGCCTTCTAATTTAGAACCAACTGGCATTGCTGGAGTAATCGCGACAACCCTCTCATCTTCACGGGCAATCTTCCGTACCGTTTCACTAACAAGTTTGCTCCATGCTGGAGGAGATTGAACAGGCTTAATAAAGTCACCCGTCTCAATTTTATAAGCTCCGGTTCCATGCCAAGTTCCGATTGTATCATTTTCTGCCGGCTGATAACCCTTTCCTTTTTTCGTAATGACATGAAGAAGAACGGGTCCTTCCATTTTCTTCGCATAAGCAATATTTTCTAGCAATGCATCGTAATTATGGCCATCAATTGGACCTAAATAGGTAAAGCCGAGCTCTTCAAAGAAAACTCCCGAAACGAGCAAATACTTTAAACTGTCCTTTATTCTTTCCGCTGTAGCCGCCAATTTACCACCGACAGCTGGAATTTTCTTCAGTAAGTACTCCAATTCGTCTTTAGCCCATTGATATTTACCTGCCGTCCGAAGTCGTCCTAGCACATTGTGAAGAGCACCGACATTCGGTGCAATTGACATTTCGTTATCATTTAAAACAACAATCATATTTTTTCGTTCATGCCCAATATGATTTAACGCCTCAAGTGCCATCCCACCAGTAAGCGCTCCATCACCAATAACGGGTACAATGAAGGACTTCTCCTTTTTTAAATCACGGGCGATCGCCATTCCCATCGCAGCAGACAATGATGTAGAGCTATGGCCTGTTTCCCAGACGTCATGTTCACTTTCGACCATTTTGGGGAATCCACAAAGACCCTTATATTGTCTTAACGTGTCAAATTGATCGGCTCTTCCTGTAAGAATTTTATGAACATACGATTGATGACCGACATCCCATAGAATCTTATCCTTTGGGCTGTTAAAGCATTTATGCAACGCAATCGTAAGTTCAACAACACCAAGATTTGGGCCAATATGGCCTCCTGTTTTCGACAACTTTTCAATTAAAAACTCACGAATTTCTTGGCTAAGCTTCTCTAGTTCCTTATTAGACAATGCTTTCAAAAAAGATGGGTCTTTTATTGATAACAGATCCATAACGGACCACTCACTTTCATTTCTTTTTCGGATTATTGATTCCGATTTCGGATTTCTAAAAAAAACTGTGTTAAATATGGTTTCGTTCATTTTTGGATTATTTTATGGCTGACTCGATGAAACGAAAAGAAAACTTACTTATTTCCACAAAGTCAGAATCAGCTTCATAGACGTAAGAAATGAAGGTTGCTTACGTAGATGAGCCAAAAATCAACTTAAATCATATAAAACATAGCCTTGAAAAAAGAACCGCTAGCACAAAAGTGATAACGGCTGAACTGACCTCATGTCAATTTAGACTTTTTGTATCGTCGTTAAAAATGTTGATTGTCTGATAGAAATTATGTTTTGCAAATTCCATTTAAAGCAAATTATTTATTTTACTCGTTCCTTTTCACTGCTACAGCTTGTTTAAAATAAAGAGTGAAGGTTGATATACTCCATTTTGTTGTACCCTCTCATTGCTGTGTTTACAGAGAAAGTTTTTGTTTACATTCAGTTTATGTAGCAAAATAAATATTTAGACAAAATCATTCTGTATTATAACATAGAAATTCCATTTAGTAAAAAAGCAGATTTAAGCCACCTTATTAGGGGGAGATTAGTGATCTCGATTTGCAACCAAATCAGTTAATTCCATAAGCACTCCTGTATTTAAACCCGTTTCCTGAAGAATGCCTTGCGCTTTCGCAATTTCCTGCACCAATGCTTTCTTTGCACCGTCCATAGTTAATAATGCAGGATAGGTGCTTTTATGATTAAAAGTATCACTGCCAGTACGCTTCCCCAACTTTACCTCATTTCCTTCCAAATCAAGAATATCATCGCGAATTTGGAATGCTAGTCCTAGGTGATGGGCAAATTTTCCAAATTGCTCAACCATAGCGTTTGGTGCTCCAGCTAAAAGAGCTCCTGCGACAGCACTAAAGGACAACAGTTTGCCCGTTTTATGAATATGAATATATTCAAGCTCGTCCAAGGTCAAACAGCGATTTTCTCCGCTTATATCAGCAACTTGCCCCCCGACCATTCCTTCGGCACCAGCAGCGATAGAAAGCTCTCGTATTAGTTTAAGCTTTGTTTCAGCATCTACCTCAGCAGTTTCCGTAATCAATTGGAAGCTATAAGTTAGAAGAGCATCTCCTGCTAAAATCGCAAAAGCATCCCCGTATACTTTATGATTTGTCGGTCTGCCTCTTCTTAAATCATCGTTATCCATGCTTGGGAGATCATCATGAATCAAAGAATATGTATGAACCATCTCAATTGCTGCTGCAGTCAGTAACCCTTTTTCAACTTTATCCCCGAATGCATCAATTGTGGCAAATAAGAGCATCGGTCGAATTCTCTTCCCGCCAGCCTCCAAAGAATATAACATCGATTCTTTTATAATCTCTGGGGCCTTCATTTGCATCACACTTGTCCGTAATTGCTGCTCGAGGAGCTCTTTATGTTTTTGCATAAAAGGTGCTAAAAGCTCCACTTTACTCCTCCTCTTGGATAGAAAACTCCTGTTTTTTCCCATCTTCAGTAATAATTTGTGTCAATTGTTCTTCGACATCTTTTAGTTTATCGTGGCACAGCTTAGAAAGCTCCATTCCTTTTCGATAAATTGTGATCGCTTCTTCTAACGGCACATCTCCTTCTTCCAGCTTTTCCACAATATCTTCGAGATTTTTCATCGCTTCCTCAAACGTCATTTTTTCTTCCATTATTAATTCTCCTTCCCCTCAACATTCAGCACTTGGCACTGAATCGAACCGTCTGCCATCCGTACGGTTAGTTGATCCTCTTTTGAAATGCGACAAACACTTTTTACCAGTTTGCCGCTATCATCGTAGACAAGACTATAGCCCCGTTCCATTACCTTCAATGGACTTAACGCTTCCAATGTTGTAAGCATTTGTCTAAAATCCTTCTGTTTGTCTGCCAAAATAGCTGTCATCATACGGTTCAGTTGCCTTTCCGCTTTTTCATGCTGTTCCCTTGCTTCATTTAACAGTTCACGTGGTTTATGTCTTTCAATACGGCGATATAAATTTAAATAGGCTTCTTTTTGGGTTAAAAATTGTTTTTCCGCACCTTTTACAAGACGTTCTGTTGCTTTGTCAACTTGCTCCATCTTCTGCTCATATGCTCGCCTTGGATAACGAAATGCATAAGAACGTTCAATTTGCTTTAGACGTTCTTGTGAATAATGAACTCGCTCTTTCATAACCCGCAGCATTCTTGTTTGTCTCGTCAATATCCGTTCCATCAATTCATCTACGTGAGGTACTGCTAATTCAGCAGCTCCTGTCGGGGTAGGAGCGCGCATATCCGCCACAAAATCAGCTATCGTAAAATCAGTCTCATGCCCAACTGCTGAAATAATAGGAATCGTTGAAGTATAGATCGCTCTAACTACTATCTCTTCATTGAACGCCCATAACTCCTCAATCGAGCCACCGCCGCGGCCCACAATTAAACAATCGACTTTATCCATTTCATTCGCTTTTTTAATGGCGTTTACAATCGAGTTTGGCGCTTGATCTCCTTGAACAATTGCGGGAAAAATGAGGATGCTGGCAACCGGATATCTCCTTTTTATCGTCGTTATGATATCTCGGACAGCCGCACCTGTTGGTGAAGTTATGACTCCAATTGTTTTTGGATATTTAGGAAGTGGTTTTTTATGTGCAGGTGAAAATAACCCTTCTTTTTCTAATTTTTCTTTTAACTGTTCATACGCCAAATAAAGTTCACCAATACCGTCAGGCTGCATGTTCTTAACATAAATTTGATATTGCCCGCTTTGCTCATACACGGTGATATTTCCGGTAATCAAAACCTTCATCCCATTCTCAGGAATAAATTTCATGGCACGCGCATCGCTGGAAAACATCACTGCCAATATTCTTGCTTTATCATCCTTTAAGGTAAAATACATATGCCCACTTGAATGCTGTTTAAAATTAGAAATTTCCCCTTTTACATGAACTCCTTGTAAATGGGGATCGGCATCGAATTTTCTTTTTATATATTTCGTTAAGGCTGCGACAGTAAGATAGCGCTTTTCCTTCATAAGATAACCCCTTTTACATAAGCAAACTAGTTACAATCCATTAATGAATCTTTGATAATATTCCATTGATAAAGCGGCTCGATTGGTCATCTCCATAGATTTTAGCGATTTCAATCGCTTCATCAATCGCCACTTTCGTCGGAACATCCTCTTTGCAATACAAAAGTTCATATGCTGAAAGTCGCAAAATGTTACGATCGACAATCGCCAACCGTTCAAGCGTCCAATTTTCGAGATGCTTCTGCAACATTTCGTCTATTTCTTCTTTGTTTTCAACAACGCCTAAAACTAACTTCAATAAATAATCGTCATTCCTTACTCCTTCAAGGACATGGGCAATCGCATCCTTCGGCTCCACACCACTTACATCAATTTGGAACAACGCCTGCAGCGCTTTTTCTCTAGCTGTTCTTCTTTTCATTTATTTTCTACTCCTTTTAGGATGGTTTAGATGGAACTTATATCGTTAAACTTCCTAACCAAAATGGCTAAAGTGATTGGAATAACGTAGCATCCTATTTTGCCAATTGGATTAAGCCACTCGTTCAAGCTTTATGGCTTTTCTATAAGTCATTAAAAATAATAGCATAACAAAGGGCTATGTTAAACAATATTATTGTGTGGCCGATTTTCGTGTTCACCGCAAGTACCTTCTTATTTTCAAACGCCTTTCAGCTCGACTCTTGCACCCTACTTTAAAGCTAAAATTTGCGGGTGCTTCTAATCTTATCCTTCACTATAACCGTTATTTTGATAGGTTAATCTCCTTTATCAGAATTAAACAGAGCCAAGAAGCTTTTTTTGAAAAGAAAACAAAAACCAAAGACATTTCGTCTCTGGTTTTTTCATTGTACCATTACATTTCTTGCTCAGTTTCCGCTTCTTGTTTCGGATTGTCAAATTGGATTCCAACAATATGAACATTCACTTCTTCAGCCTCAAGTGCAGTCATATTTAGTAAGGCTTGGCGGATATTATCTTGAACCTTTCCAGCTACCGCTGGAATAGAGATTCCAAATTTCATCAAACAGTAGACATCGACTTTAATCCCGTCTTCAGTAAGCTCCACTTTTACGCCTTTTCCATGATTTTTCTTCCCTAATCGTTCCACCACACCTGTTGCAAAGCTACCACGCATTTGTGAAACTCCTTCAACCTCTGAAGCAGCAATTCCAGCAATGACCTCTATAACCTCTGGAGCAATTTCTACTTTTCCAAGTCCAGTTTGACCTTGACTCATTTCCAATATGTTTTCGCTCATATCCGAGTCCTCCTATTTGTATTAAGATTTCATAACATCGTGCATTTCCAGAAATTTCGTATTGAAATCACCTTCCACAAATTTCTCGTGATTAAGCAATTTCAGGTGGAAGGGAATGGTTGTATGAATCCCTTCAATGACAAATTCGCTCAATGCTCTTTTCATTCTTGAAATAGCTTCTTCTCTTGTACTTCCATAAGTGATTACCTTTGCAATCATCGAGTCATAGAAGGGAGGGATTGTATATCCTGGATATGCTGCCGAATCGACCCTAACTCCCAATCCTCCCGGTGGAAGATACATCTCAATTTTACCAGGAGAAGGCATAAAAGACTTTTCTGGATTTTCCGCATTGATTCGGCATTCAATCGCCCATCCATTAAATTCGACTTCTTCCTGCTGAAATTTCAATGCTTCACCAGATGCGACTTTAATTTGCTCTTTTATGAGATCGACTCCTGTCACCATCTCTGTTACTGGATGTTCAACCTGAATTCGCGTATTCATTTCCATGAAATAAAATTGGCGATTTCGATAATCATATATAAATTCTATCGTACCTGCACCAGTATAATCAACTGCTTTAGCTGCTTTTACAGCCGCATTCCCCATTTCTTCTCGAATTTCACTATCTAATGCTGGGGAAGGAGTTTCTTCTAAAAGCTTTTGCAGTCTTCGCTGGATCGAACAATCTCTCTCACCTAAATGAACGACATTGCCAAAATTATCAGCTAAAACTTGAATCTCTACATGGCGAAAATCTTCTATATATTTTTCAATATATACCCCTGGATTGCCAAAAGCAGTAAGTGCCTCTTGTTGAGTGATGTTTATTCCTTTAATTAAATCAGCCTCATTGCGCGCAACGCGAATTCCTTTTCCACCACCGCCGGCAGTTGCCTTGATAATCACAGGATAGCCAATTTCTTCGGCAAGCTTAATAGCCTCCGTTTCATCTTTAATAATTCCTTGCGATCCGGGAACGATTGGAACTCCAGCTTCCTTCATCGTTTCTCTTGCAATATCCTTTGTTCCCATTTTTGTAATCGCTTCCGGAGTCGGACCTACAAATATAATATTGCACTCTCGACAAAGCTCTGCAAAGGCTGCATTTTCAGCTAAAAACCCATATCCAGGGTGAATCGCCTGGCAATCGGTAAGTTTCGCCACACTGACAATATTCGTAAAGTTCAAATAACTATCCTTCGATAACGTCGGCCCAATACAATAGGCTTCATCAGCAAGTTGAACATGAAGGGCATCCTTATCCGCTTCAGAATATACAGCTACTGATTCAATATCTAATTCCCGGCACGCACGTATGATGCGGACAGCAATTTCTCCTCGATTGGCAATTAATAATTTTTTTATCATTTCGCTTCGCTCCTTATTCAGGCTTTACCAAAAATAGTGGTTGACCATACTCTACTAATTGGCCATCTTTCACAAGGATCTCCACGATTTCCCCACTTACTTCTGCTTCAATCTCGTTAAATAATTTCATTGCTTCAACAATACAAACGATCGAATCATTGGTAACCTTACTCCCTACTTTTACATAAGGCTCCGCCTCTGGTGATGGCTTGTGATAAAAAGTGCCGACCATTGGCGATGTTATTTTATGTAAGCTTTCATCAACAGAAACAGGTGCAACATCCGTTTCCTTTACTTCAACTTCCTTGTCAGCTTGAACAACCTGTGGTTTTGGTGCTACTTCGACGGCTGCTCGTTCAACAACTGGCGGAGCTGATACAGCAACTACACCACCATGGTTTTTTTTCATTTTAATTTTGCAATCATCAACTTCATATACAAACTCATCTAAATTGGATTGATCTACAAGTTTAATTAATTCACGAATTTCTTGTACCTTTAACATTTATGACACTCCTATTCACATTAAAGTTTAGCACTAGATACTAATACTATACGATAAGACCTTACAAAAGTTCAATCATTACATTTTTTTCAATCCTTTTCAGGCTTCTCCATGAAGATATTCAAGGCATTGATTAATTCCTTCTTGAGGGTAAAGCAAGGATATGTACTTTCTGCCAATCCCTCCTTAGTATTTGCTGAAGGAAAAGGAGCGGAATACTCTTGTCCCCAGACCTTTCAGTAATATGAGCGCGTTATCATTACTGTTGATTTTTAATTTATTCAGAATATTTTTAAATGATTCGAAATAGACGACTAACCATGTTGCTAAAACACAATTATGAAATTACATTTTTGAAGAGGATTTTTTACAATTATAGCGAAATTTATTGTTTGAAGGAAAAATCAGGGAGGAATAGGATGAAAACGATTATAGAAATTAAACAGGAGGATTTAACGAGAAAGAATTCACTCGTAATTAAAGCTACATTTGTCTGTGTCATCTTGGCAGCTCTTGTAGACATCGTCATGCAAAAAGAATTAGCTCTTATTTTATCTATTATTTTCGGCGGTGGTCTCGGAGTTGGCCTTATTGCTCTTTTCCATTATACAAAAAAGTTCGTAACCATTATTCCATACTTAGCAGTTCTCCTTGTCGCTGTTGTTATGTATGTGATCATGGCGAATAGTGTATCTCCTACCGCCTATGTTCTATTGTACTTTATTCTAGCTACGGCAGCTATCTACATGGATAAAAAGGTACTATGGTCAGGCTCGATACTGGGTTTTGTCGCAATTAGCGCCTTCACTTGGGTGTATCATCCTGCATTGCCGTTAGATATAAAGAACTATGCAACCGTCTATCTTCTCTATCTTTTAGTATCGATTTTGTTAGCATTCCAATTATCCATTGCTAAAAATTTATCTGAAAATATTGTCGCAGCGCAAAAACAGACAGAAGAGCTGTTATTGCTTGATCGGGAAATTAGAAAAACGGTTGGTGAAAGTACGGTTAGCCTCTCAGATTTGATCCAGTTTGTCAAACATAAAAGTCATGAAAATTATGAAGCTGCGCAAGAAATGAACAATTCAATTAATGAAATTGCCACGGGCATGCAAACTCAGACTGATTCAATTCAAGAAATCACTAGAGAATTAGAAAATTCAAATCAAGTAATTCATGAAACAAGTGAATTAGTTCATAAGCTCCACAGAGATTCAATCGCTGCACAAGAAGTGACCAATAATGGTGCTGTGCTCGTAACCGAGTTAAAAGATGAACTTGAAATTTCCTATTATAATATGGAAGAGATTGCGAAACAAACCACAACACTAGCTTCTCTAGTAAAAGAAACCGTTAAATTTTCAGAGGCAATCCAAGGAATAGCGGATCAAACAAATTTACTCGCGTTAAACGCCTCCATTGAAGCTGCACGAGCTGGAGAATCTGGTAAAGGATTTGCGATTGTAGCTGATGAGGTAAGAAAACTTGCGGAAATAAGCCATAAAACGGCCACGCAAATTTCCGAAAACCTTCAATATGTGGTGGGCGGTACTGAATCTGTGACAGAAACAGTCTCGTCAACGAGAACAAAAATTAATCAAAATCTACAGATGGCGATCGATACACAGCAGACCCTTATACAAATTCAAACCACATTCCGCCAACTTAAGGAGGATATCTCCAAATACGAGACGCTGACGAAAAGTGTACTTGGCTCCTCTAGATCGATTGAGCAGGCAATCAGTGAATTTAGCGCTGTTATTGAACAAGCAAGCGCCACACTACAAGAATTATCATCGGCAGTCGGAGTACAAACGGCACAACATGAAATATTGCTAAATTCTGTAACAGAAGCGCATCAATCTGTTGATAATTTAGTGAAACTTCAACAAACATAACGGGAGGCGTAAGCCCTCCCGTTATGTTTATTTATTCATTCGGTTGAAATTCTACTGCGACTGCCTGCATTTGGCCAAGCTCTGTTTTCACTACTTGAATAATTTCATTTGCTGCAGAAGCAGAAGGCTCATTAGATTTAACAGTTATACGAACTCTCTCACCATCCGCACGAACAAGAGCATCATCGTAACCCATAGCAACAATTAATGTTTCTAGTACAGCTTCCTTCTGTGCAACTTGATCAAGATTTTGAATCTTATCATAAGCGTCACCACGTTCCTCTGATGGCAGCTCTGTTGATGCCATAATATCTCTTAATTCTTCCTTATACTTACTTCTCTCTTCATCAAGTTGAAGACGTAGTGCATCAAATACTTCATCACTAGCCACGCTTGAAATCACTTCACCCTCTGTTTCTGTTTCACTAATTACCCCTTCCTCCTCTTGGGTTACAGCTTCTTCTTTCTCTTCTGTTGTCGCCAATTCTTGCTGCCTTTGATCTGGTGATGTCATATAATAAACTGATAATACAACCACTAAACTTAACATTGTTAAAAGCCAAACCGTTTGCTTTTTTAATAACATTTATAAATCCCCCTTCATGAAAATGAATATAAATTGTTTGTTCACACAATATATAAAATCGTTTCCTAAAAATGCTTAGGAGCGATGTTCTTCATTTCGCTACTTCCTTGGCATGACTGATACACGATGGCTTGGAACATCAAGCAATTTCGTAACAGACTCAATGATCCACTTTTTAACCTGAATATTGTCAGCGCCTTTTGCTACTACTAAAACCCCACGAATCTGCGGCTTTTTCGTTTCTAATTCAATTGGAACCTCTTTTTCCCCATCCCGAATAATGACAATTTGACTGTCTTTAGACTGATCCTCTACTTTCCTTTGTCCACCTTCCCGATCGGTTTCTTCGGTCGTTTGTGAACGAGTTACTGTGTTTTTTTCGTATACACTTTTTTCTGTCGCATCAACATTAACGACAACCATCACATCGCTAACGCCAGCGATTCCCTCTAAAGCTTCCTTTAACTGCGCTTCATATCTGGCTTCATAAGTACTAATCTCATCGTCTCCTGCTGCCTTCGCAGTTCCTATTGCTTCAATTTCACTCTTTTCCTCATCTTCATGATTCAACACTGGGATGCTAGAGTTATCTTCATCTAATAATGAATTACTCACTATCATAATAGCTGCCCCAAAAAGAAGAATAACAATGAAATAGCGGTATTTCTTATCTATCTTTCCTTCCTTTGAAAGCAATCTTTTCAGCCAAGACAACGGGCCTTTTTCTTGCTCCATTGATTAATCGCTCCCCCCTTCTACGACGATTTCTATTTTTTCTTTTTCAACATCCCATTTTTCGGAAAGAAGAGATGCAATCGCTTGACTTTCTTTTGTTAATTTCTTAGGTGGGAGAGGCTCACTTGTATTGATCTCTACTTTTTTCACGACTTCAACTGCGTCTGTCTCAGTATTAGGTTCCTTTAGCTCGACAACGATTGATTGAATTTGTTCAAAAGACTCACTCTGACTGTCATCGTCTACATCAATTTCTATATGGGCAATTTCTAATCCGTACTGATCCATCAACTCCTCCTCTACGTCCGATTGCAGTTGGACAGCCGTTTCTTCTAAAATATATGCATGGTTGGAGGCTTGTATTTCTTTTTTCTGCAATTCTATTAAATTTTCCATATTTTTTTCTTCACTCTTGGATGAAAGCGATGGGATCGAAGCCAGCGCTGATTCAAAATCGGAAGAAAGAAGCTTAAATATTGGAGACAAAATAATGGTTATTAACAATAGACCCGCCACCATTTTCGTATATTTTTGTAAACTCGTATTAGGGAGCAGAAGGTCTATTACAGTCGCAATGAGAACAAAGAGAATAATATTGGTAATCCATTCAGTAATGTAATCCATAGCTACCCCCTAAGTACCTTATTTATCGCACCATCATCGTTAAATTCCCAGCTGCAATAATAACCGTCAAACTGAGAAAGAACATTAAGGAGACAATCGCCAATGCTGCAAACACATATATGACACTTTTGCTAATAATATCCAAACACTTTATAATTGGTCCTCCACCAAGAGGCTGGAGAATGGCCGCTGCAAATTTATAAATAAAGGAAATCATTAAAATTTTAATAGCCGGAAAAGCCACAATTAAGAGCAGAATCGCGACGCCAGCAATCCCGACTGTGTTTTTTAAGAGTACTGAGGCGCTTATGACGGTGTCCGTTGCATCTGTAAACATTCGACCGATTACTGGAATGAAATTTCCAGTAATAAACTTCGCTGTTCGAATTGTTACCCCATCTGTAATTGCGGTGGATGCTCCCTGAACCGAAATAACACCAAGAAATACAGTTAAAAAAAGACCGAGCAATCCAATACTCCAATTTCGCAGCAAATTTCCCAGTTGTGTCACTTTATAGTGATCGGTCAACGTGCTAACAATATTCAACAAAGTAGATAAAAAGAGAAATGGCAAGACGATAAACTGAATGAACGTTCCACTTATATTCATGAGAAACAAAATAACAGGATGAAAAAAAGCTGCTGAAATCACTCCGCCTGAACTTGCAATAAGAGCTAGCAACAGCGGAATCAATGCCAGAATAAACGAAGTCATCGTCTGAATGGCATCTGTCGTATATTCAATCGCTACATGAAAACTATTTAAAGCAATGATGACCAATACCATAAAGACGATGGAATACGCCACTTTACTAACTGTACTTTGTTCAAACGCATTTTGCAGGGATTGTAAAAACATCGAAAAGATTGTGAGCATAATTAATGTTCCAAGCAATTTACCATTCACTAAAAACTCATGAAACATGTACTTCATAAAACCTGAAAACCATTCTTTTATAGAAAATTTCTTCTCACCTTTTAAAAAGTCATATATACTGCCCTTTTGACTTTCAGGAAGAAATCCGCCGTATTCATCCAACACATTCTCCCAATATAATTTAAGTTCATCTAAATTTAATGCCTCCAGTTGAGCGTCAACTAACGCTTGCGGATCTAATCCGTCACGCTCTTCTTCCGCTGCGTGTGCTTGTCCATTTAGTAAAAATAAAAAAAGGATGCAAAGGAACATTATTGAAAAAATTGTTGAAGAGTGCTTCATAAATTTCACCTTCTCATGAGAAAAGCATAGACGCCTTTAAAACGCCGTTGATCGTTTTCCTTCATACTCATCGCCTAACATCATGGAAGATTCGAATGTCAGATTGGCGATTTCCAAATCTAAATTTTTACTTATCGTTTCAATCGAATTTGGGAAGGAGAACCGATGCTTGGCGCTGGTGTTAAACTATTCTCAAAGTTAAGTTATGTGCTTTATAAAAAACGAAAAGCATTGGTATGATTAGCGCAACAGATGGAAGTAACGAATCTTCAGCTTGGGATTAACTTAATGATCGTTTCAATTAAAACGGATAAAATTGGAATCGCCATTGCCAGAATTAATATTTTTCCTGCTAGTTCTATTTTTGAAGCAATGGCTCCTTGCCCAGCATCTTTCGTAATTTGGGCTGCAAATTCAGCAATATAGGCAATTCCTATAATTTTTAAAATCGTTTCAACATAGACGATATTAACTTTGGCATTTACGGCAATTACTTCGAGCATGTGAATAACTGCATATATTTGATCAAGCAAAAATAAAAAAATCGTACAACCAACAAAAACAATAAGTAAAAATGCAAAATTGGGTTTCTGCTCCTTAACAATAAGTGCTAAAAAAGTGGATACTAGGGCAATTCCTACAATTTGGATAATTTCAATCTTTAAGCCCTCCCTTTATCCTTGGAAGAGGAACACCGATTTTATTTTTTGAAACAAGTCATCTACAATCGATGCGACCATAAACAGAATGTAAATAAAGCCAAACAGAGTGACCCACTGGGCATATTCCTTTTTTCCAACTTGGTCAAGAATGGTGTGCAGGAAAGCAACGACAATTCCTACTCCAGCTATTTTGAAGATTATATCTACCTCTAACCCCATGTGTTTTCCTCCCTAAACGCTAAATAAGTGATTTCATAATGACATTAAATAGCCGTTATGAAAGCGAGAGTTTTATCTGAACATATATAATGGTGAGTACTCTGTGTTGCTGTTTTTGAACCTGTCATATCAAAAGGATGACCAGCAATATTCCGGATAAAAAACCAAGGCTTTTAACCATTTTTTCGTATTTTGCTTGTCTGTCATAAGCATCTTGTTCCTCTCGTTCTAAGTGTGTCAAAGTAAGTTGAATTTGCTTCTGCTGGGAGATTCGGTCGTGCCGCCCCAACGTTTCACCAAATTGCTTCATGATTTCAAATTCTCCTTGCTTTAGCGCTGTCAACTTCCATACTTCTTTTAAGCTTTCCTCCCACGCCTCTCTGACTGTTGTTTCCGTATTCGTTAACTTTTTCGCAAACGTTTCGAAAAACCATGATAATGGCTTACTCATCTGGACAGCTATTCTTCTTGATGCCTCATGCAATGGTGTGTGCCCGTACATAATTTCCGCTTCAAGAGACTGCAGTGCCGATTTTAACAAGCGCAATTGTCTTGGCCTTTCATTTAGATGGCGCGATGCCTCAAAACCTGTCCATGTCGTGGCTAAAATAATGACGATAGCTCCAATCATTTTCATCATTTATGTCACTCTCACTTTTTTAACAAGCTCTGAACCGTTTCCGTCCTTTATGGCGGATATCGTTCCAGGACCCTTGAGCCGATTTAATTCAATAAAACGTTGAAAGATTCCCATTTCAATCAATGGTTTCAGAGTTGGTCGATTTTTCACTTCTTCATATGAATAACCATGGGTTGTTGTAAAAAGCTTAATCCCAGCATGGAGAGCTTCTAAAATTGCTTCACAATCTTCCTTTCTCCCGATTTCATCGACAATCAAAACATCTGGACTCATTGAACGAATCATCATCATCATCCCTTCCGCCTTTGGACATGCGTCCAATACATCAACACGGGGGCCAAAGGTTAGCTGCGGAATTCCCTTGACGCTTCCTGTGATTTCTGATCGTTCATCGACAATCCCTACTTTTAAAGGAGAATAAGTACGATCACCACCGGAAATGATGCGTGCAAAATCTCGAAGCAATGTTGTTTTTCCAGTTTGTGGAGCCCCGATGATCATTGTGTGTTGCCAACCATTGTCATATATATATGAGGCAAGTCCATCTGCTATCCCGATTTTTTCTCT
Source organism: Robertmurraya sp. DFI.2.37 (assembly GCF_029211245.1). Classification (NCBI taxonomy): domain Bacteria; kingdom Bacillati; phylum Bacillota; class Bacilli; order Caryophanales; family Bacillaceae; genus Robertmurraya; species Robertmurraya sp. DFI.2.37. The sequence goes on from NZ_JARGEJ010000006.1 coordinate 96,735, forward strand.
TGCGATCCGAATATTAAAAGAAGATATATCCCGAATCGCTTTAACAGAATCGTTCTCTAAGATGACCTTCCCAGCTAAACCAATTCGGTGCCCCCCTGCGATTGTCACATACCCTCTTTTTAATTCTTCTTCCATAGTGTAAATGGAAAAATGACTAATTTTATTCAAAAGATGAATCGCATCTTCCTCCTTCACTATATAAGGAAGAAAGTGGGGAGTTCCCTTCACAGCAATTTCAAGCGGTCGATTTATCCGAATTCTTATTTCTTCCATTTCATTAACTTGAAAAGGAGGAAGCAACTCGATCTGGTGAGTAATATTGAGAGGCAGCATATTTAAAACTTGTTCCAACATAATTCCCCCTCTCTTCAATCTTGAATTGTAAGATGAACCTATTAAAAATGTATGCCTGCTTGGACACTTTATGACTAGTTCAGCGTAATCACTTTTAGAAGAAAATATTTTAATTAAAACATAGTGTTAAATACTATGTTTGCGCATACTATTTTTTAACTTTTTTCGCTCTAACTCGATGGAACGAGGAAGAAAACAAGCTTTCTCTTAGCGTTTCATCGATTTAAAGTGAGCTTTTATGAAAAAACACGAAAAACGAAGGCTTCTCACAAAAAGAGGCAAAATTCAACAGAATCATATAACATTAGGCAAGACATAAAATGTAATAATGGGAATAAGAACAAAATTTAAGTGGGTGGAGGGAGAAGAAATGTATCATCAACAACCGTACTATCAAGGAACACATAGAAATCTTTCCGAAGGGGAGATTAAAGTAATTGGCGAAGGAATCGTTACAATTCAGCCGGATAAAGGAAGTGTAAAATTAGGAGTTGAAATAGAAAACAAAGAATTAATGAAAGCCCAAACAGATAATGCAAAAGCAATCTCTTCGATTATGAATGCATTGCAGCAAATTGGAGTATCAGCAGAACATATTCAAACAGATCAGTTTACAATCTATCCAATGTATGATTATGTGGATGGAAAACAAATTTTTCGTGGCTATCGTGTAGAGCATTTGTTACGAATAACGGTAAGTAATCTTGAAAACATTGGGCTTGTTGTTGACACTGCCGTCGAACATGGAGCTAACCGTGTTTCGAACATCTCGTTTCAAGTTTCAAATTCCGCTGAAGTTTATCGAGTCGCTTTAAAAAAAGCAGTAGAGGATGCTGTAAAAAAAGCATATACAATTGCAAAGTCGTTTAATCTAAGCATTGTCCCAACACCAAGGAAAATTACAGAAGAGAAGATGGCTCTAAGAGAACCTAGTCCATTATATGAAATGCAGATGGTCAAAGCTGCTTCCACCGAAATAGAACCGGGAACGACTGAAATAAGATCTGTGGTAACCGCGATATTCATCACCAACTAATAAATAAGTCATGATTTGCCGGCTATCACCCAAATTAAGAGCGTTCGTTAACTCAACAAAAAAATCCCAAATGGAACTTCCACTTGGGATTCTTACTCATTTAGTTTATGCGCGTGAGACATAAGAGCCTTCTGAAGTGTTAATGATTAAACGATCGCCTTCATTGACAAAGAAAGGTACCTGAACGATAAGACCTGTTTCAAGTGTTGCTGGCTTTGTACCTCCAGAAGCTGTATCTCCTTTAATACCAGGCTCCGTTTCTGTTACTTCTAATTCAACTGTATTCGGCAGCTCAATTCCAAGCGTTTCACCTTGGAACATCATAATATGAACTTCCATGTTTTCTTTCAAAAACTTCAACTCATATTCAATGGCAGATGCAGGTAACTCAATTTGGTCATATGACTCATTATCCATAAACACATGCTGATCACCATTAGCATACAAATACTGCATTTTACGGTTATCAATTTGAGCTTTAGCTACTTTTTCTCCTGCGCGGAACGTTTTTTCTTGAACCGCACCTGTACGAAGATTACGTAATTTAGAGCGCACAAACGCTGCTCCCTTACCTGGCTTTACATGCTGGAAATCCATCACACGCCAAAGCCCTCCATCTACTTCAATCGTTAATCCTGTACGGAAATCATTAACAGAAATCATCTTAAAAATCCTCCCAAAGGTAATGTAATAAAAATATAAATTGGAAGCACGGAGTCTTTTTCCAAAATATCAAAAAAAACTGATTTACATAATTTTATTTTATAATATAATGAGTTCTTTTGTAGAGTGAGTCAAAGACTCATTTCCTTTTTCGGTAATCACTGTGTCGTCTTCTATACGAACTCCGCCAAGTCCCGGTATGTAGATCCCTGGCTCAACCGTTACAACCATGCCCGGTTCTAATTTGAGATCAGATTTAAAGGATAATGCAGGTCCTTCATGTACTTCAAGTCCAATTCCATGCCCTGTTGAATGTCCAAAATAATCCCCGTATCCTTTTGCAGAAATATAATCTCTTGTTAAAGCATCGGCTTCTCTTCCAGTCATGCCAGGTTTTATTCCTGCCATCCCTAATTGTTGAGCACCTAGCACGATTTCGTAAATTTCCTTTAATTTTGCGTCTGGTTCACCTACAGCTAACGTTCTCGTAATGTCAGAAACATATCCTTTATAATAGGCTCCAAAATCTAAAGTAACGAAATCCCCTTTTTCAATGATTTTATCCGATGCCACACCATGCGGAAGTGCTGAACGTGTTCCTGAAGCAACAATAATGTCAAAAGAAGAAGAAGTGGCACCAGCTTTTCTCATAAAGAACTCTAATTCATTCGAAACATCTAACTCCGATATGCCAGGACGAATGAATTTCAATATATGTGTATATGCAGCATCAGCTATTTCTGCTGCTTCCTTTAATATCTTAATCTCTGCATCAGTCTTAATCAAGCGAATTTTTTCAATTAAGCCGGACACAGGTACAAGTTCTGCATCAACAGCTCCTTCATAGTTTTTAAAGCTTGCATATGTAAGATGCTCCTGTTCGAAACCTAGTCGCTTAATAGCTAAGTTCTTCACTTGAAGAGCTACTTCTTCAGGAATCGTGCCAGTGTGTTTGACAATATCGAAGCCTTCACATTGCTTTGTTGCTTGCTCCACATAGCGAAAGTCAGTAATAAATTTGGCAGCATCTTTACTAATCAAGACAACACCACTTGAACCGGTAAAATTAGAAATATAACGTCGATTGTAGGTGCTTGTTATCAGTAGACCATCAATCCCTAACTTTTCAAAACTATCCCTTACTTTTTGCAATTTATCCACTTTGGCTCTCTCCTTTAACTTACCACTTGTAAGAATAGTAAAAATATACTTAACAAGAATATTCTATCATATTGTTTTTTTAAGTAACATGCTAAGACTCTGGCGGAGAGAGAATCCACACTGTTGCTGAAGATGCCCTCACCTAGGAAGGCACTTCTTCAGCTTCTTGTCTTTTTCGCATTTGCAGCTCATCATATTCATATGAGATGGAATAACCAATAAATATTCCATATAATATAAATAAACAAACCGAAGTAATAATCGTCGTTCTCTTAAGTTCTCCAAACGGTTCTATCCCAGGAAAAATGGGATTTAACACCAAAAACACGAGCAGGAATAAAGCGACGCCGTAGCCAATTCCTCCAAGAATACTCGTTATTTTTTTTAGAACAGCATAATAAATTAGTGCAACTCCAATAGAAATAATGCCGATAAAAATAATGGAAATTACCGTTCCGAGCCATTGCTTTTTCCATTCTCCCAAGGCCCATGGTTCAAGTATGACATTAGGACGGATCTCCGTGAAATGAAACACATATAGTAAGTAGCCAACGCTACTCCATAAAATTCCCCCGACCAAACCTGTTAAGACTACCATTGTCATGATGGACATCGGTGCCTCTTTATTATTTTGCTCTAATTTAGGATTTGCTTTCATTCCTTCCACCTCCAATTATATTATGTCCTAGCAATAGCGTTCCTTTACATTTCAGGTGGAAATCTTTTTGCTAAAATGGCTTTATTTAAGTTGGTGTTGATTTTTAACTCTTGTGAAACCAAGGTTTAACAGGAGCAACCATATTGTTTAATAAATAAATAAGAAGAAAAAGTTTACGATTATGGAGGTTTTATTGATTTTCTAGTAGAATAAATTATAATAAATACTAATAAACCCCAATTATTTCACAATTTTCAAAATAGCGTGCCAATAAAACAAATAAGCGCATAAAATATTGGTAAATTCTTCAATCCTATTGTTCGTTTTTCATTCACCACTTATTTGTTCAAGCCCATTGTGTTGACGTTCACATATTTATTTATAAAATAATCTTTAGAGTGGTTTAAAATTAGAAATTTATGCTAATTATGCTTGTAGGGAGGTGGCTTTATTGAAAAATCGAACTTCTTTTTATTTTGTAGCAGGTCTAATTGGTTTGGCAATTATAGGAATAGTGAGTCGTTTTATCTCTAATCCTACTTCTTTTTTGACAAATATTTTTGTCTTTCTTATTATTGGATTCGGTATCTTCTTTTTAGTTCGTCGCTTCTATGGTGCAAGCCCACAAAAACGCGAACAAACTGCTTTTAAAAAAGCTGCGAAACGGTCAAAGAAACGATTTCAGCAAAAAGACGCGCCTAAGCCTTCTTCTAAAAGCATTTCTGGGAATGTTAGTACCTTTAGGAGAACAGCCAATAAAGCAAAATCAGCAGCACATTTAACCGTAATTGAAGGAAAAAAAGGAAAAAAGAAAAAGCGGGCCTCCTTTTAACAAATAGGCTCGGGGCTATTAAAACGGGAGTTCAATTAAATTGGGCTCTTTTTTTGATTACTAACTTTAACGATGAAACATAGCTTGATTTTTTTACTATCAATCTTCTTTTACTCACCCTCTGCATTTCTTAATGGCATGTATAGCTTATTAAAAATTAATAAGACCACGTTTTAAAGAATTTAGTTGTGCGATTGTAACCAAGCTCAAATAATAATCGTTTTCTTTCTGGACTTAGATCAAAATCAGTTGTTAGCACCCCTTCAGTTGGGATAAAAATGATGTTTTTTTCATGCTTACGTGAAATGTAGCGAGAATCATGGGCATCTTTCATTGTCTCAAATAATGCTTCAAAAAGATTGATAGCATTATTAATTTCATTCTTTGGAAGCTCATTAAGATGATGACTCAGCTTTATTCCTAAGACCGGGCGTACCTTTTTCACATTTTCTTTATCAAAAAGCCACATCGGAAAATTACTTAATACTCCACCATCCACAATCATACTAGGCGTAACACTGTTTTTAAGTTTTACCGGTTCAAAGAAATAGGGAAGACTACAGCTCATTCGGATCGCCTTTGCAACTGAAAAAGCATTGAGATTAATTCCGTAATTATGCAAGTCATCCGGTATCACCATTAAGCGCCCGTTCGTCAAATCAGAAGCAATTACCCTTAATGTCTGTGGTGGTAAATCAGCAAAGGTACGAATGCCTCTAACCGCTAATTTCGTCTCCAACCATTCTTCTAATTTATTTCCTTTATAAAGACCCATTCGCCAATATAATAATAACCATTTCGCAACCTTCGTTGGGATAAAGGTTCTGCGCTGATCTAAAAAATCAACTAAATCTAACTCATCAATAAGCTGATAAACTTCCTTGCTCGTGTAGTTGGCCGCAATCAAGGCAGCGACAATTGAACCTGCACTTGTCCCAGCTACACGTTTAAATTTAAGTCCCCTTTCCTCGATGGCTTGATACGCCCCGATTAAGGCAAAACCCTTGATCCCTCCACCGGAAAAAACTCCATCTATATACATAATCGTCACTCCTTAGATGTTTTTTCACTTCTTCGTTGTAGGACCTATTGGACGATTGAAAATACAGCAGCATACATATTGCTTGCCTACGAACAAGGGCGACATTTCTTAGAAAAAAGCTTTTTACATAAATAAGCAGGAGTCTATCAAAATAGTACAGTGGACATGAAAAAAGCTGCTTTTTGCAAACATAGAAAGTTACCTGAATGGCTAATTCTTAAAACAAAATATATGTATAAATGTTTAGTGCTCTAAGATTTAAAGTAGCCACCTTATTCGAAAAGGTGGCTTTTTTAGAATCAGTACTAACAGAATTTAAGCAAGAATATTTAGCTCCACGATAATGATCCGAAAGGATACTTACCCTAACTGACGTCTGAATGCTTTGCTAGCAAATGAGTAAGCAATGACCATAATACCGATGCACCAAGCAAATGCGAACCAAATATCATTGCCAATTGAACCTTCAAACAGCAGGGAACGAATCGTATTTACAATGGAGGTAACCGGTTGATTCTCAGCGAAAGCACGAACCAGTTTAGGCATCGTTTCTGTCGGAACGAAAGCAGAACTGATAAACGGCAAGAAAATTAATGGATACGAGTAAGCGGTTGCTCCTTCCATAGACTTTGCTGTTAAGCCAGGAATAACGGCAAGCCACGTCAAAGCTAAAGTAAACAGTCCAAGAATCCCTGCAACTACAAGCCACTCCAGAATGCTAGCACTAGAACGAAATCCGATTAAGAAGGCAACGATGAGAACAATTACGAGAGTAAGTGCATTGGAAACCAGTGATGTTAACACGTGAGACCATAATATAGAAGAGCGCTTTATTGGCATGGTAATGAAACGTAACATCAAACCACTCTTTACATCCGTAAATAGCCGCACGGAAGTATAAGCAACACCTGATGCAATCGCTATCAGTAAGATTCCAGGCAATAAATAATTGACATAGTTAGCCATGCCAGTCTCGATGGCTCCACCAAATACGTAAACAAACAACAGCATCATCATGATTGGTGTAATTGCCACCGTGATAATGGTATCTGGGCTACGCATGATGTTACGCATTAATCGCCCTAGTAATACTCCTATGCTGCTTTTCATTTATAACGCCTCCTTTTTACTTATAATGGCAAGGAAAATTTCCTCTAATGTTGGCTGCTTCTCAATATATTCCACTTTCGCTTTCGGGAACATCTCCTTTAGTTCGTTAAGGGTACCCGTTTTGATAATTTTTCCTCCATGGAGAATGGCAATGCGATCCGCCAACTGTTCCGCTTCTTCAAGGTATTGAGTCGTCAGCAATATAGTCGTTCCGCAATTAGCAAGCTTCTTGATCGTATCCCATACTTCCATCCGCGCTTCAGGGTCAAGACCTGTCGTCGGTTCATCAAGAAAAATCACTGCCGGTGCCCCAATTAGGCTCATGGCGATATCAAGTCGGCGTTTCATCCCACCAGAATATTGCTCTGCCCTTCTATGCGCCGCATCGGTTAGGCTGAATCTTGCCAGCAGCTCGTCAGCAACTTGAATTGGCTTAGAAACTCCCCGCAACTTAGCAATCAGTGTCAGATTTTCCCGTCCGGTTAGCATGCCATCAAAAGCAGCAAACTGACCAGTCAGACTTATACTTTGACGAACGTGATCCGGTTGACGTTGGACGTCGTATCCGCAAATACTTGCTTCACCACCATCGGACTTCATCAAAGTCGAGAGAATGTTAACTGTCGTCGTCTTTCCTGCTCCATTTGATCCGAGTAATGCGAAAATTTCACCCCCTTGTACCTCAAAATCTACCCCCTTTAAAACTTCTTTATTTTTAAAAAATTTTGTTAACCCTTTTACAGAAATCGCTGAATGAATCATATTAATTTCTCCCTTTATAAGTGGTTCTCCATAAAAATCGATTTCCAGACTCTTACTATTAAGTGTGACTGATATTCTGTAATACTTACTACCGTGGTGAAAATAAAACTGATTAACAAAGTGAAGATTCACTATTCCAATCAGCTAAAATTTTTTTATTGATTTATTTCGAAATCACGTTCCTGATAGACGATCCGTACGTACTTACTTTCCACCACCAAGCATATCATTCAACCTCTTACGATATTTGTCCTTCCAACTTTGTTCGTCCTTCACTAGGTCATCACAGAAAGCAGCCACGTCGTCACCGGTAAGATCAAGGACGCTTTTATCACCTGCAGCTCCTTCCTCAAAAAGATCGAGAATACCGCCATAAATTCGGCTCATGTCCTGCCATTCAGTGGGACCACCAACAGTCCACATATACTTTTGAATAGCTTTATAAGCAGTTTGGTACTCATTTGGTAACGCCTTCGCACGTGCCTCCAACGCCTTCCATTCCTTTTTTTGATCAAGGCTCCCAATAATTTTTTCAAAAAAACTCATAATATCTCTCCTTTTATTTTCTTATTTGTTTTAAGCTCGTTAATTTTACTTGAAACAAATTCCCATTTTCTCCAGAAAAGCTCCAATTGCTCCTCTCCAGCTTTATTGAGGGTGTAAAATTTTCTCGGTGGTCCCATAGTGGATGGCTTTTTCTCAATATCCACTAAATTGTTCTTCTCAAGACGCATCGTAATCGTATATACGGTGCCTTCAACGACATCTGAAAAGCCAAGTTCTCGTAACTGTTGTGTGATTTCATATCCATAAGTCTCGCCTCGGCTGATGATTTCAAGAACACACCCCTCAAGCACTCCTTTCAGCATTTCCGTAATATTATCCAAAATTTCACCTCCTTTATTGACTATATTCTTCAGTATTTTGTTATACATATATTCAGTATTACTTATTACTAGTATATAGTAATGCAGAATAGTGTCATTTGTCAACTGCTGTTACTGCCCTTTCAAAAAAAATATAGCACATGACGTATACGAGCAAATCGATTAGCTATTGATTTATACACCGCATGACGCCTAACTATTTTTCAATTATAAAAAAAGTAACCTCTTGCGGCTCTACCGCAGAGGTTACTTTTTATCAAACTTTATTCAAAAAGAGAGCTCGACTCGCTTCAAGGAATTAAAGTCCACATTTTAATTGCGTATTACAGTTGGTACATGTATTACATCCGCCAATTTCTTTCACTTTTCCTTTACGGCATACAGGACAAGTATTGCCCACTTCAGAGCCAATTGTCACATCTGTTGAACGGAGATCACTGATCGTGTCAACAAGTACGACATGCTGCTTTGGCGCTTCTTTCTTTTCCTCTGGCTCTTCAAAGCTGTTTTCTTCCGCTTTCAATGTCAATACTTGTGAATCACGAGAACCGTCGACATAGACTGTTCCACCTTTTGCACCACCGCGGTATAATCTTTCATATACTTTTTGAACCTGTTCTACGCTGTAGCCTTTTGGCGCGTTAACCGTTTTACTAATTGAGCTATCAATCCAACGCTGAATGACACATTGAACATCCGCATGTGCTTCAGGAGCAAGCTCCATCGCTGTTACGAACCAATTTGGCAGATTGTTTTCATCTGCTTCTGGGTGACTTTCCAAATATTCTTGGACGATATCTGCTTTTACCTCAATAAACTTCCCTAAACGTCCACTTCTGAAGTAAGAGAAGGAGAAGTAAGGCTCAAGGCCAGTAGATACCCCAACCATAGTTCCAGTGGAACCTGTCGGAGCAACAGTTAGTAAGTGCGAGTTACGAATACCATACTCTAAAATGGATTGACGAATATCTTCAGGCATTTTTTTCATAAAGCCTGTTTCTGTGAATGCCTTACGAAGACGATTTGTTTCTTCTTCTGTGTCAGCAGTTAAGAATGGGAAGCTTCCCTTCTCTTTCGCTAGCTCAACTGAGGTTCTATAAGCAGTAGTTGCAATCGTTTCGAACACTTTATCTACAAGCTCATTACCTTTTTCAGAACCGTACTCTGTTTCACAGTAGATTAATAAATCATGTAATCCCATCACGCCTAGACCTACACGACGCTCCCCTAGAGCTTGTTTTTTATTTTCCTCCAGAAAATAAGGGGTTGCATCAATGACGTTATCTTGCATGCGTACGCCAACTTCAACGGTACGCTTTAACTTTTCAAAGTTAACAGTTTTTGTTTCTTTATCAGCCATTTCAGCTAAATTAACTGCTGCTAAGTTGCAAACTGAGAATGGCGCGAGAGGTTGTTCGCCACATGGATTTGTTGCAACAACTTTTTGACCATAGCTTACCGCATTTGTCATGTCATTCGCATTATCAATAAAGAAAATTCCTGGCTCTGCTGAGTAAGTTGCACAAATGTTGATAAGGTTCCAAAGCTCTTTCGCTTTAATTTTACGATATACTCGGACTTTATGGCCCATTTTCTCCCACTCGCGTACATCGCCAACATTATGCCATTCTTCATTATAAGTTTTCATTTCTTGAGCATTGTAATGTTCTACATCTGGGAAACGAAGCTCATACTCTGCATCGTTTTCAACAGCATCCATAAATTCTTTTGTTAAACAAACAGAAATGTTTGCACCTGTTAGAAACTCTGGGTTGTGAACAGAATAATTCCCACCAGTACTTAATTTTTCTTCCGCTTCAGCCATAATGTTTTCGCTGAATCCACCTTGTCCAGGAATATGTCTGTAATTCAAGATTCCCTGATACATCGCTTTTTCCTGTTCTGTAAGTGGTGTGAATTTCAATTTTTCTTTTGCGTATTTTTTAATCGTTTCATCATTTGTCGTTTCAAGTAAGAAACGAAGAATTCTTGGGTTTTGCATTTTCGAAATAATAAATTCGATGATGTCTGGATGCCACGTATTTACCGTCCTTTTCAGGATATTTCATTGCCTATAGCAATCGGACTAGACTATATCATCACCCTCAGCTTTAAACTGTTAGGGGTCGGGCGCTATTGAGAGTTTATTGTTGGGACTCACTCTCTAGTCGTTGAACCTTCGCCATTACCTTTGCCCAATGACGCTTGGCTGCAGATTGTCCAATGAAAGCAATTTTTATAGCCTTCACGCTCACCGTTTCCAGTCACGTTGTAGCTTACTTTCCTCTAAGGAGTTCCCTGCAATTCACCCGATTTTCTAGTCGCTCATTCTCTGAACGACGCGGACTAGTGCATCTAATTAATCCGCCAACATAATCATCTGCGCCCCACGGCGGGAGCCACCTTGTTCAACTAAATGTGTCAGCTTTGCAATATCATCCAACCAAGATACTGAACCAGATGATTTCCCGTTTACACCTCGTGCCAAGGTGTTACGCGGTCTTAAAGTAGAACCGTTTGTTCCAACACCACCGCCACGGCTCATGATTTCCATCACTTGCTTGCGATGCTCGGAAATTCCCTCGCGTGAGTCTTGAACAAAAGGCATTACGTAGCAGTTAAAATACGTTACATCTGTATCAGCGCCTGCACCGTACAAAACACGCCCAGCCGGAATAAAATTCAAATGAACAAGTTCTTGATAGAACTTCTCAAACCACTCTTGTCTCTTTTCTTCCGTTGTTTCAACAGATGCCAAGCCTGTTGCGTTGCGTTTCGCAATTTGTTCATAGTAAAGCTCTAACGGCTTTTCAATTACATCTAGTGAACGATTGATAACACCAGTGCTAGCTTCTTCTGGATCGTCAAGTACACCACGATACTCTTCATCTACAAGAACTTGAGCCCTTTTTTCTTCCCAATCAATCTGTAAAATTTGGCCAAGGCCTCTAGCTGGAAATTTCGGATCCTCTTTAATAGTAAGAACGACGAAATCCCCGTTCGTAAGCGTAATTTTTTCTGTATCCTTAAAAGTGTAGCGATCTAACATAACCAATCTAGAAACACCTTTATGGGTAATTTTCATGTCTGGGGTAATGGGATGAACTTGAGGAAACAATCGGATGTCCTTGTTCAAACGCTCCACATCAATATTTAGTTTTTGTCCTAACGCAACAGACATACACACAACTCCTTTAAATTAAATCCTTTTTAGTCTATTGAATTATCGGTAGAAGAACACTAGTTAAATCTAGCTGTAATTCAAATTACTATTAAATTATCACACCGCTCCAACAAAATCAATATATAGTATGTCAAATATTTAAACCACTACTATATATTGTGTGCGCAGCAAAAAAAATAAATTTTGTCAAACACAAAAACGATTAAAAACTTGAGAAAAAGAGAGATTGTCCGATGTTTTCAGCAAATATTGATAAATTTTAACATATTTCAACACTTGCGCTTTTTATAAACCGGGACAAAAGATTCATGTTAAAAAAGAAAAAAGATAAAACGAACTTTTGGCCGTTTATCTTTTAAAATTCCATTCATCACTTTCATATCTACTTTTTGCTAACATATTTACATAGTCAAGCTGTTTCTGTGATAACTCGAATGGGGTCAGCTCGATCTGTAATCCATTTTCAAACCCTGTTTTAAAAGCGCGTTTTGCTTGTTCCAGCGTCACTTTTTGCGGACTAATTTCATTAATGGCTACTGCTTTATTTTTAAACGCCCTCTGCATTCTTTCTTTCACTCTATCATTCGGATAGTTAAATAAGCTAAAGAGTTTATCTTCATCTAAATCAAGGAGAATCGAACCGTGTTGAAGAATAACCCCTTTTTGCCTTGTTTGGGCGCTCCCCGCAACTTTTCTTCCCTCTACAACAAGCTCATACCAACTTGGCGCATCAAAACAAACCGCAGAGCGTGGGTTTTTTAATGATTCTCTATCTTCTTCCGTCTTCGGTACAGCAAAATACGCATCCATCCCTAATTGCTGAAAGCCTTGTAGAATTCCCTCTGAAATAACTCGATATGCTTCTGTAACGGTTTTAGGCATGTCGGGATAGTCCTCAGAGACAATGACGCTATAGGTGAGTTCATGCTCATGCAGCACACCCCTTCCGCCTGTTGGTCTACGAACAAAGCCTAATCGATGCTTCCGAACCGCTTCCATATTAATTTCTTTTTCTACCCTTTGAAAGTATCCAATTGACAAAGTAGCCGGGTTCCATCCATAAAATCGGATAATCGGCGGAATGCTTCCCTCACTGTGCCAATCAAGCAATGCTTCATCTAATGCCATATTGAAGGAGGGAGAGCAATCTCCTGAATCGATAAAACCCCAAATTTCTTTTTTCATTTGTAACCCTCTTCTTTAATACGAAAATTCATGTCGATAATAATAGACACTGAATAATAGCATAACAAACCAGTGCAAAAAAAAAAAGAAATAGATACTGCTCAGTTTGTCGACAAAAGGTAGTGAGAAGCCCTATTCGTTACCTTTTGTGATGTTTTTGTTAAAGAATGGTGGAAAAAAGGCTGATTTCCGCTCCGGGCGGTGAGCCTCCACGAAGCGAGGAAAGCGGCTCGGCTCGGCCCCACCCGCGAAAAAGCGTTCACCCGGATGGAAATCTAACTACATTGGTATTCTATCTAGTATTTTAAAATAAAATGGACCGTAAACAAACTCGAAATCCTCGAGTTTGTCTACGGTCTAGATACTGCTTATAATTGTTTAAAAAGAAAAACGACCGGATTCATTTTTACCTGATTTTATTAGCAGATCGTTGCAATGTTACTTCAACAATCCGGTACGAAAAGTACCTCATTTGATAAGAAATTAAATATCACGCTTATTTTTGCTCAGATCTTACTTCCCAAGTGATGAAACGAAAAATTTGTCCAATTTCCTTTACTATCTTATGAAATCACCTATATAATATTATTTGGCACATTAAATGTGTGGAAGGAGAAAGGATATGAAAGCATTTTATATTTTGCTAATATTGACAGTTGCATTTCTTGTATATAGCATAATCAACTGGCTCTACCAAAGAAAGATTGTTAAGACTCTTACTGAAGAAGAGTTTCGTGCAGGATATCGAAAAGCACAATTGATTGATGTTCGAGAACCGAACGAATTTGAGGCTGGACATATTCTTGGTGCAAGAAATATTCCCCTTTCTCAAATGAAAATGAGAATGAAAGAAATCCGTCCAGACAAGCCTGTATACTTATATTGTCAAAGTGGCATGAGAAGTAGCCGCGCCGCACAAACCCTCCATCGTAAAGGCTATAGAGATTTATCACAGCTTAAAGGCGGATTTAAAAGATGGACGGGCAAGATCAAAACAAAAAAATAAAATCAAAACCACCAGTGTGAACTGGTGGTTTGCTCTGCGGCTGAAAGCCTCTCTTACCGGCCTTGGCCTTAAAGGCCAACTGAAAGGGTTTCCCTTCTGCACCACATTCACTCACTAATTCTAAAGAATTTCTTTATTTCTTCCGATTTTTCTCTCCTGTGAATGGATCAAATACTTCGAACAACGTTAATTGATCAGCCACGTAATCCTCTTTTAGCTGATTTCTTATATATTCTTATATTTGCTTCTTATTTCTTCCCACTGTGTCAACATAGAAACCTCGACACCAGAATTTTCGATTTCCATAGCGATATTTCAGATTCGCATGTCGATCAAATATCATCAAGCTACTTTTTCCTTTTAAATACCCCATAAACTGAGATACACTTAATTTCGGTGGAATACTCACCAACATATGAATATGATCTGGACAAGCATTTGCTTCATGTATGATGACGCCTTTCCTTTCACATAAGTCTCTTATGATCTGTCCAATACTCTTTCTGTATTTTCCATAGATCATTTGCCTTCTGTATTTTAGTGCAAATACTATGTGATACTTACAATTCCATGTTGTGTGTGCTAAACTATTCATGTCCTTCATCAGGGCATACCTCCTTCATGAGTGAGATAAAGTGGTCGGGAAACCAACTTTATCCTACCCTGAAGTGAGGGTTTTTTGTTACCACGCTTTAAGCTCTCTGAAACCCCCGGCATAGCCAGGGGTTTTCTAAACCATTGGCTCTGTTAAAGTTAATTGTTGATATTACTTATAAAAAATAGAACTTCCTAATTAATGGTAGTTCTATTTTGTAATATTTGCTTATTAAACTATCGCACCCGTTCGTTGAACAATTTATGCTTTTTTTATTGGTATGAATAGGATATTAAGTTCTTCATATTATTTAGGTAAATTTAGTTGCCACGAAACTCCATAACGGTCATTTAGCCAGCCAAATTTCTTACTGAATCCATAATCTCCTATTGGCATAAGTGCTTGTCCATCTTCAATGAGTTTCTGATAAAGATTGTCAAGTTCTTCTTCAGTATTACAAGTAACAAATATTGAGAATGAGGGTGTGAAGGAAAACTGATGTTTAATATTGCTGTCTATGCACATAAATTCTTGACCTTTTAAAGTGAAAGTAGCCTGCATAACAGTTCCTTCATCCCCACTTTCATTTGCACCATATCGAACAATATTTGTAATTGCTGAATCCTCAATCAGAGATGTGTAAAAATTCATTGCCTCTTCTGCGTTGCCCTCTTGAAACATTAAAAATGGTGTTACCTTTTCCATTATAAATCTACTCCTTTTAGAATCTATTTTCTAAATTATAATTCAACCTATATTATAATATCCATTCTTTTACTAACCTGCACGTTAGTTGAACAAGCCGTAATGTTTATAGCGTAAATTAAGATAACTTAAGTGTATCATACGTTTCCATATTTTGTATTAAATTTCCTTTAATCATCAAGTCATTCATAGCAATAGGATTCCTTTGATGTTGAATTGATTCCAACAAACTGAAACAAGCAAGGTAATTATTCAGATATTTAGTTGCAACTCCATTAAAACGTTGTATCCATCCTTTAAGCCTTCGGTGATAATTGTTAACGTTCTGGATATGGAATAGTCCCTTTGTGCGAACCTTACCATCAGACTTGAATTGATAAATATCCATCCCTTTTTCAGCAGCATATGTTTTAAAGGCACGCCAATCGGTGCATAATACATTTTCGCTTGAAAGTTTATGTCCGATGGCTTTATCTAACTGTTCTTTTGTTAATCGCCCCATTCCCAATGTCTGCGAAAAAGCCATCTTTTCACGGTCTCTTGCGACCTATACACATACTTGTTCGTTGCTTATGCCACGTTTCTTAGCAGAACCTCCACGTTTACAAGGTTTTCTGTCTTTTAACTTTCTTTGCCCTTTTTCTGAGTATAGGAAATAGGTCTCGTCCATTTCAACGATACCTTCAAAATTAGATATTTTCATTTGTTTTAGTGATGGTAAGAGTTTATGCCTCCAGTAAAACAATGTAACGTGAGTAACATTTCCAACTAATTTAGCAGATTTACGCAGAGAGTATCCCTCTACCATACATTCGATGAATTTAATCCATTGATTGAGATGGCGTGTTCGATATAGAGCAGTATTTGTTAGGTCAGTAAATGTCTTTTTACACGCTTTACAGCGATAACGTTGCTTTTCTACTTCATCACCATCAACACTCGTTGAGTATGTGCCATACCGAACGATATGTTCTGATTCACAGTCAGGACAATGATAACCGCTCTTATTTTTGCGTTCAGATATTTCTTGCAGAACAGTTCCTGTCGAAGAAGATGCAGTAAGTGCATCAATTAAATACTCTCGTAGTCGGTGCTTTTCTGCTGGATTTAGTTTTTGTATGGCTTTAAGAATATCAGTTGCTCTCACGTTCATCACCACTTTTATATAGTTAAATTCATTATAGAACATATGTTCCTTCGGATCGAATTATCAACAACAGGATTTAACAGTGCCAAACCATTAAAACAAATAAAGAGCTTTGCACATAGGCAAAGCTCTTTTTCATTCAGCACTATAATACGCTCTAGTTATTTCGCATTTCGTACAAAATAAGTGAAACATTGTACAGCAGCATAATTAAATACACTACCTTTTATTAAAAACTTATTGTTTTTGATAGCGCAAGATTGGTTTTCTTGCTGCCGTTGTTTCATCAAGACGACCTACGACTGTAGAATGGGGAGCCTCTTGAACGATTTCTGGATTCTCCTCCGCTTCTTTAGCGATTTGAATCATCGCGTCACAGAAGGCGTCTAACGTTTCCTTTGACTCCGTTTCGGTCGGCTCAATCATGATGCACTCCTCCACATTCAGCGGGAAGTAAATCGTTGGTGGGTGATAGCCAAAATCAAGGAGACGTTTAGCAATATCCAACGTTCTCACCCCAAGCTTTTTTTGACGCTTTCCACTTAGGACAAACTCATGCTTACAATGTCTATCAAATGGAAGATCGTAGAATGGCGCTAATCTTCTCATCATATAATTGGCATTTAGGACCGCATATTCTGTTACAGCTTTGAGCCCATCTGGACCCATGCTGCGAATATACGTATAAGCACGGACATTAATTCCGAAATTACCATAATAAGGTTTAACGCGACCGATTGAGTGCGGACGGTTATAATCTAGTACATATTCGTCTCCCTGCTTCGTGACAACAGGCTTCGGTAAAAATGGAATTAAATCTTCCTTCACTCCTACAGGTCCTGAACCTGGACCACCGCCACCATGAGGGCCAGTAAATGTTTTATGAAGGTTTAAATGGACGACATCAAAGCCCATATCACCTGGTCTTGCTTTTGAAAGCACAGCATTTAAATTGGCACCATCATAGTATAGCTTCCCACCGCCTCCGTGGACAATTTCTGCCATCTCTACGATATTTTCTTCAAATAGACCTAAAGTATTAGGATTCGTCAGCATCAATGCTGCTGTATCTTCTCCAACTACGTTTCGTAAGTCCTCTAAATCTACCAATCCGTACTCATTTGACTTTACTGTTACCGTTTCAAAACCAGCCACCGTTGCCGATGCGGGGTTTGTTCCATGGGCAGAGTCAGGAACAATCACCTTCGTTCGTTTCGTATCCCCGTTTGCTTCATGATAAGCGCGAATCATCATTAAGCCAGTCCATTCTCCATGGGCACCAGCTGCAGGCTGTAACGTAACTTCATCCATACCTGTGATTTCAATTAAATGTTCTTGAAGATCATACATCAGCTCCAAGGCACCTTGGACAGAGCTCTCATCCTGCAATGGATGGATATGAGCAAAGCCATTAAAGCGTGCTACATTTTCATTCATTTTTGGATTGTATTTCATCGTACAAGAACCGAGTGGATAAAAACCAGAATCGACCCCATGATTTCGCTTCGATAACGCAGTATAGTGACGCATAATGTCGAGCTCAGATACTTCTGGTAATTCCGCTTCTTCCGCTCGTATATAGCCTTCCGGTAAAAGCTCGTTCACATCAACCTCTGGAACATCCATTTCTGGAAGGCTATAACCAACTCTGCCTCGCTTGCTAAGTTCAAATATAAGGGCTTGATCTTCTTTATGCATGGAAATCCCCCATTTCTTGTGCAAATGTATCGATCTCTTCTTTCGTTCTCAACTCTGTAACCGCTACTAACATGTGCTGTTCGAGCTCTGGGTAATCACGACCTAGATCGTAACCACCGATAATTCCTTTTTGCAGAAGAGCTTGATTCAATTCTTTCACAGGCTTTGAAACTTTTACGACAAACTCATTAAAGGATGGACCTTCAAAAACAATCTCCAACCCTTTTTCTTGCAAGACTTTCTTTGCATAATGGGCTTTCTGAATGTTTTGTAATGCCATTTCCTTCACGCCTTTTCTTCCTAATGCGGTCATCGCTACAGATGCAGCTAATGCATTCAAGGCTTGATTCGAACAGATATTTGACGTTGCCTTATCACGACGAATATGTTGCTCGCGCGCTTGAAGAGTAAGGACAAAACCTCTTCTTCCTTGATCGTCAGTCGTTTGTCCAACCAAACGGCCTGGTACTTTTCTCATCAATTTGCTTGTGACAGCAAAATAACCACAATGTGGACCACCGAATGCTGTAGGAATACCAAATGGCTGGGCATCCCCTACGACAATGTCTGCACCGAACTTTCCAGGAGGAGTTAAGGCACCAAGTGCTAATGGATTACTAGAGACAACAAACATCGCTTTTTGTCCGTGGACAACCTCCTCTATCTCTGCCAGCGGCTCAAGTCGTCCAAAGAAATTTGGATATTGCACAATCACTGCTGCAGTATCCGAATCAACCATTGACTGTAACGCTTCTAGATCGGTAATCCCTTCCTTTTGCGGAACTTCAATGACTTCGATATATTGTCCCTTTGCGTACATCTTCACGACTTCTTTTGATTCTGGATGAACCGCACTGGAGACAAGCACTTTCTTTCTACGTGTTTGACCTGCACTAAGCATGGCCGCTTCGGCGAGAGCCGTTCCACCATCATACATAGAAGAGTTGGCAACATCCATTCCAGTCAGCTCGCAGATCATCGTCTGGAACTCAAAAATGGCTTGTAATTCACCTTGAGAAATTTCTGGTTGATACGGTGTATAGGCTGTATAAAACTCTGAACGTGATAATACGTGATCGACGATAACAGGCATATAATGATCATAAACACCTGCTCCTAGAAAACTAGAATGAGACTTTAAATCAGCATTTTTATTAGCTAATCGAGTCAATTCTTTCAATAGTGCAGATTCCGATTTTGCTGCTTTAATATTATAGTTCCCCTTAAATTGAACACTTTTCGGAATATCATTGAAAAGCTCCTGAATGGAAGAAACACCGATCGTATCAAGCATTTCTTTTTGGTCGGCTTCAGTCATCGGTAAGTAACGATGCTTCATTGCGGATTCCCCTTTCTTTTCCTGGCAAATTTAGTTGTCATTCCTTTTAAGAACGAGTTCGTTTATAAAATGGCGTTGGGATCACTTTCGCTTTTACTTTCTTGCCGCGAATTTCAACAGCCACTTCTGTATCAAGCGCACTAAATTTACTTTCAATAAGTGCTAAGCCAATATTTTTCTTTAATGTAGGAGATTGAGTACCAGTAGTCACATCGCCAATTTTTTGTTCATCCATATAAACTGGATAGCCATGGCGTGGAATTCCTCTTTCGATCATCTCAATACCAACTAATGTACGAGGAACTCCAGACTTCTTTTGCTTCTTTAACGCTTCTTTTCCAACGAAGTCAGCTTCTTTATTAAGCTTTACGGCAAATCCAATCCCAGCTTCTAACGGGGAAATTTGCGGTGAAAGCTCTTGACCATAAAGAGCTAAAGTCGCCTCGAAACGCAACGTATCTCTTGCCCCTAAGCCACATGGCAAAACTCCGTCATCCTGTCCGGCTGTTAAAATTTCATTCCAAATCAGAACGGCATCTTCACTTGCACAATAGATTTCAAAACCATCCTCACCAGTGTAGCCAGTTCTAGAGACAAGAGTTTTCTTTCCAGCTATCTCGACATCAAGCTGGAATTTAAAGAAACCAATCTTACTTAGGTCTTCCTTTGCCAGCTTTTGCAATACCTTCTCGGCTAATGGTCCCTGTAATGCTAACTGAGCCATGCTTTCAGAGACATTTTTGAGCGTAACCCCTTCATCGACATGCTTCTCTAGCCAATCATAATCTTTCGTGATATTTGCTGCATTTACCACGAGTAGATAATCATCTTCCCCTAGTTTGTAAACGAGTAAATCATCCACTGTGCCACCATTTTCATAGCACATAGCGGTATATTGAGCACCACCAGCACTCAACTTTGAAATATCATTTGTCATCATTTTTTGCAGATAAGAAAGACTGTTTGGACCTTTAACTTCAATTTCTCCCATATGTGAGACATCAAATAATCCTGCCTTAGTTCGAACAGCTTCATGTTCTTCTTTAATGCTGGAAAACTGTACAGGAAGGTCCCATCCGCCAAAATCAATTGTTTTTCCCCCATATTGTTTGTAAACCTCAAATAAAGGAGTACGCTTTAGCTCAGACATTACATGATCCCCTTTCTTATTTTTACTTGGTATTTATCAAAACCCGCCTAAAAAAGCGAAATTTCATCGAAAAGCAGAAGCGCCTTGCTCATTTTGCCGTACAAACTGGAAGAGCCTCGACTGAGATAAAGGAAACTTGAATCGTGAAGCGATTCATAGTTGACTTATCATAGGGAAAAGACTTGAAGCTTGCTAGGCGATCGGCGCTGGAGCTAGACCATTGTCAAAATCAAACGTTATATCTCTGTCCAAGAAAAAAAGGACAGAGCTCCCCCTTTTCATAAAAGTAAGGTCTCTGTCCTGGCACCTGAAAGTTTACTTACTTAAGTCTTCATGCTGTATGAACACCCCGTAAGCTTTCCCCTTTGGTGGCTTCATTTCCTGTCGAAGCACTCTCCAGAGTTGCGTCAAACAAGTGTACTTTTGCCTGAGAGATTCACAAATTCATGCTTGCTCCTTCGGCGCTACAACGTAGTCTCTCCCCTTGTTCTCATCCGCGTTTATAAAATTTTCCCAGTTGGTCATACTATAAAGTACGAATTAATACGAAAAAAATCGAGATAATTACAAATGAGGTTTCAAATAAAAAACGAACAATTCATCAATTTACACATGTGTTTATTCATAATAAAACGATTGTTTTTTTATAAAATTACATATTCGTTCGTCTATAGTCAACATGTGACAAAATTTCTAACTTTCAAATACATCCTACCATGTACATTATATCAGGGCAATATCTTTTTCTGAAAAGCTACGATATTATTGGGCAAATGATATAAGGCTCATTACGTATGAAACATAGGTTTCATATGCCTTTCAGTTATGCTAAATTCCATAAGAAAGCAGGTTTTTCCATGGAATCAAAGAGAAAATGGATTGAAAAGTCCTCACTGACATATGACAAAGCTTTCGAAAATATGAATTCATAATCATTTCATTTATTCGTACAAAACACGAATTAAAAGGAGCAAATACTATGACGGTAGAAATACAATTCGATACATCATGGGCAGATGGTTTCTTTCAAAAAATTAAAGATGACGGTCCTTGGGGAAATTGGGACTTATACAAACTGGCAATCGAAGTGGAAAAACACACGGTCATTGATGATTTTGAGGGCTTACAAGCACCAAAACATCTCCCTCAGCTAACACCACTACCACATCAGCTCGAAGTAGCAAAGCGAGTTGTGGAAGATATGAATGGGAAAGCGATATTAGCCGATGAAGTCGGATTAGGAAAAACGATCGAGGCAGGCCTAATCTTAAAAGAATATATGATTAGAGGGCTCGTAAAAAAAGCCTTAATCTTAGTCCCTGCATCCCTTGTCACACAATGGGCCAATGAACTAACGAGTAAATTTTATATTCCAGCAGTCGCCCAAAAGAAAAGCTACGTTTGGGAGCAATGTGATGTCGTCGTATCATCGATCGACACAGCCAAACGTAATCCTCATCGCGACATTATTTTCCAACAGGATTATGATTTAATTATTATCGATGAAGCTCATAAACTCAAAAATAATAAAACGAAAAACTATGAATTTGTCCAAAGTTTAAAAAAGAAATTTTGTCTCTTATTAACAGCCACTCCTATCCAAAATCGCATAAGTGAAATCTTTAATCTTGTCTCCTTATTAAAACCTGGACATTTAGGGAATGAGTCCGCTTTTTATGAAAAATATAAAAAAGATTCACGTTCATTAGATGATAATGAGCATTTAAAACAATTAGTCAATAAAGTGATGATTCGCAATCGCAGAGCAGACACCGGCATTGAATGGACTGGGCGGCATGTAGAAACGGTTCCTATCGAGTTTTCAAAGGAGGAACAGCAATTGTATGATGCTATTTCAGAGCTAAGGAGTGAGGATAATTGGATGGCGACGAGCGCCTTTTCAATCATGACGTTGCAAAGGGAAGCATGCAGCAGCCGTGAAGCCGTCTTCGTAACTTTGAAAAACATGCTCGCGAAACAAGAAACACCAAGTCCTGCATATGAGCAACAAATTCAAACACTTGCGGAAAAAGTGCAGGCGGTCCAAAAGAATTCTAAAGCTGAAAAGGCTCTCGAGCTGATTCGAAATATTGATGATAAAGTGATTATTTTTACTGAATATAGGGCAACGCAAATGTATCTTCAATGGTTCTTAAAACAAAATGGTATTACTTCCGTTCCATTTAGGGGTGGATTTAAACGTGGAAAAAAGGATTGGATGCGCGAATTGTTCCAAAAACACGCACAGGTATTAATCGCAACAGAAGCAGGTGGAGAAGGGATTAACCTTCAATTTTGTCATCATATCATCAACTTTGATTTACCATGGAATCCGATGCGGCTCGAACAAAGAATTGGCCGGGTTCATCGCCTTGGTCAAGAGAAGGATGTTCACATCTATAATTTTGCAACTAAAGGAACTGTGGAAGAACATGTATTAAAGCTTCTTCACGAAAAAATTTCTTTATTTGAAAAAGTCGTTGGGGAACTTGATGATATTCTCTCCAAGCTTGAGTTCGGCAACTTTGAGGATTACTTAATCGATATCTTCGGCCATTCTACCTCAGAAGGAGAGATGAAAATTAAGATGGATAATCTTGCTTCAATGATTCAATTTGCCGAAGAAATGAAGGGGAGTGAAACAAATGCAGCAGCAGGAAATTCAACGATTTCTTAAAAATTATTTTCAGGCCAACGGCTGTGAGATTATCGAAGAGGAAAATGGGTATATGACGGTACAATTAACGATTGAATTAGACAAGGAATTGATGAATCGACCGTTTTACTGGCATTACCTAGAAAAAACAGGCGGAGTACCCAATCCGATGAAACTAACCTTTATCACCAATCAAGAAGCAGCGCCAGAGCATATTAAAGGAGAAGTCATTCATTTTGGCTCCCCTCGTCTTCATCAAATCTTTCAATCAACGAAAAACTTAGCTGCTTACATTCGTTTATACGAAAATCATCGCTTTACATCAGGTCAGCAAGTTCCTTTAAAACCGTGGCTAGGTCTTAATGTTCGCATCTCCTATCAATGTGATCGAAAAAGGGATGTGTTTAAATCACTTGGTTTACAGCTTATCAATGGACAAATTGTGGAGAATTTCCATGATCGCCTTTTAAATTTGCAGCTTACGCCGAAAATTCCTGATTATTCATTTACCCTTTCACCGCTTATCATGCCGAAAAGCGGTGTTTCAAGAATTAAAAATCAATTAGTGAGAGAAATTGAACAAGAGGATGACAGTTGGGCTGTTGAAGCAAGGAAGCGTTGGCATAAAGATTTACAACTTCTGGAACATTTTTACGAGGAGATAGGAGATGATGAAAAAGGAGAAACTTACGGGAATGAAAAAAAGGCCCTCCAAGACCAATACGAGCCTAACGTAAAAATCTCTATCGTCAACGGTGGTCTCTTTTATTTAACCGATCGGGCTGTATAAAAAAGAAAACTGCTCACTTTCAATCAATGATCATGTCAAGCCCTTAAAACGGAAAAGGACACATTTACTGACAACATAGAAAAAGGATAGACGAACACTGCTATTCATCTATCCTTTTATGCAAGAAATGACATTTTTCGCATAATAAACGACCTGTAAAGTAATATGTCTACGCAAAAAGCGATTTGCGGATCTTTCCATTCACTCAATCATTTCGAGAGTACACATTCTGCGTTCTCGTCGTTTCACTTAAATTGTAGTAGTACATCTCATTCAAACAAAAAAATACACCACTATATAAGTGATGTACACAGTTTGTCAGCATAAAGGCAGCAAGAGTACATTGATTATATTATAAATCGAAGCGGGATAAAATGCGTTTATTACCGCTCCAGTCCCTTGCTTCCCGAGATCTTTACCTTCTTTTCTTCTTCATACTTATAAATGCATACGGCAGGAGACCAAACCAACGGTACCAAAAGCTTGCTTTGCCTTCCTTCCTTTCTTGCTTAATCTTTATTCGCTCGTCTTTTGGCTGGTCAATATATTTTACGACTGTTTCAGTAATATACTTTACATAATCATTTGTTTTCATGTTATCAGCACTCCTAACAAACTCATTGTCAGTAGCAGTATATCCGAAAAAACATTTTCTATTACCGCCAACAACCAAGTAGAAAGAGATTTCGCTAAAGAGCTTAGTTTCGTTCCGTCCATTTCACCATTTTTTGCAGTTCCTGATCAAAATAGCCTACTCCTGTAAGTTCCCCTTGAGATGAAGT
The DNA here is from genome assembly GCF_029211245.1 of Robertmurraya sp. DFI.2.37. NCBI lineage: Bacteria > Bacillati > Bacillota > Bacilli > Caryophanales > Bacillaceae > Robertmurraya > Robertmurraya sp. DFI.2.37. Next base: position 121,477 of record NZ_JARGEJ010000006.1, read on the forward strand.
AAATAATCGAAAGGAGATTTGCAATTGCCCAGGGCCAAGTTCTTCGATTTGGTACGTAACGGTGCCGTTTTCGTAATGGAACTGCCCCGTTTTCTTAAATTGCTCTTCTGTACTTAACAACGTTTCAACCTTTTTTAAAGATTGGAGAAACATAAACTGGTTTCTCTCAAACTCTGCAAGTTCAAATTGAAATCTTTTCTCCATCACATATTGCTGAAAATGAACAGCTAAAAAGCTTGAAAATAAAAGCAAAATACAAAGGGTTACAGGAAAGGTAAAGCCTCGTGCATTCATTCTTCTTCAACTCCATTCTCTACAGAGCTAATAAATGAAAAGATCGTCACCTGATTTAAGTGGTGAAATAAGTCTTTCACCTCTATTGTGATCGCGTTTTCCTGCTTTGAAAAAGTGACAGAAGCAACATTTTGAAGAACAACCTCGTGTCCTTTCCTATTTACCTGTTTTCTTAAAACATTTTGATATTTTTGATAGGAAATGCTCTCTTCTCCTTTTATTAACATTAATTCACCATTTACTACCTCAACATAATCACTCGATTGAACATCCTTCTTCGTTTGACTAATAAATAACTCCCATTCCATTTTCTGAATTCTTGCCTCCACCGCGTGATCGTAAAAGATAATTTGAAATAATAGTGGCAGAAAAGAGAGCATTAAACAAAAGATTGAGAATGAATAAAGCATCTCTAACATCGTGAAGCCACTCTCACTCAAGACGTTCGCATTTCTCCTTTTCTTCTGCAAAAGAGTTTTCATATTTAATACACACCTTTATCGGCAGATTCAACTCCGTTTCCCAATGAATACGGAATGATTCATTTTCTCTTTCGATGATGCCACTCTCCATAAAACCATCCTGTAGATAGCGTTGAAGCGCCTCGTACATTAAATGAGTTGCAGAGATTTCCTTTTGGATATCTAACGATTGCTTACTAACATGTAAGTATAGTGGAAGAAGTGTAAGGCACATTAACATCCAGACCGTTAGGGAGAGAAAAAGTTCAGCCAAGAAAAAACCTCTACATCCTTTTAACATAGAACCGCCCCCGACCTAACTGGAACATAAGCTGATAAGCATTTTCCCCAATGTAAATGTAAATGGCCCCGATCGTGCTAATATTTCCATTCGAATGATAATAAAAGTGGAGTTTTTGTGACCCACCTCTGACCATGATGCTATCTGCGTATTCCCGTTTGAGAAGAAGTTCACCATTTTGCTTTCGTATATAATAATAATTTTCCGCGGTTATGAAATTGACTCTTACAAGCTTTTGATTGGTGATCGCATATTGTTGTGCATAAAGAAAATCAGCCTTTAGCTGTGAGAAAAACAACTGCCTTTCTTGTTGAAAATGATGGGGCTTTAAGGAAAGAAATGAGATAGATATCATGAGCAAAAATATACTCAACACAAACAACGCCTCCAGCATGGTAAACCCCTGCTCCTTGCCCTTCATCTTTCTAAGTCCCACTTGTAACCTTTACCTCGCCTTTTCCATCAATCGTAATTCGAGCTCCATTTGAACACGTCGCCTGCTCTTCGTTTAAATATCCTTCCGATTGTAAAACCTCCATACTCGTAGGCACTGTTTTTTTATCCATTTCATATGCTTGTACTTGTGCCTCCACCATCTTTACCAGAGCCTTACAGCCTTTCGTATTAATGGTAGAATTATGTTTCGTAATATTGGGAATTGTAATTATTAATAAGACGGTAATAACAAGAAGAACGATCATCATCTCTATTAATGTGAACGCGTTTTCCTCGTTTATTTTTTTGACAGCTAAACATCGATATTGACTATCTTTTGCCTTAATTAGGGTAAAGCCATCCTGTTTAAATATTTTTTTCATCGAAAATACTCCTTTCTAAAATCCATCCAGCAGTTGAAACATTGGTAACAGTATCGCTAAATACATCGAAACAATAATAAGTCCGATGAGTGAATATAGGATTGGTTGAACAATTTTAAACGTTTTTTCTGTTTTATTCTCCAGCTTCTCAAGACAATGCTTGCTGAAGAAAAGAAGTTCCTCTGAGAGCTTCCCATTTTCCTGACCATGTTTAACAATGAATGGGAGCTCTCTTGCAAAGAAATCATAATGCGTTAAAACGGCCTCAAACGATTCCCCTCTGATTAAAAAAAGCTGCATCTCTTGTCCAATTTGCTTATAAAACGGGCTTTGCACATATTTTTCAAACACTTTCAGTGCTTCATGAACAGAAAGACCACCAGCTAGTAAATAGCTAAGTTGCACACTAAAATAATGCGTTGTAAACAAACGATAGAATGAGCCGAAAAATGGGATGTTTGCCATAAGCGATCTTTGTTTAAGGGGAAGGAGTCTTCTAAAAGTCATGAAGTAATAGCTAAGTAAGAGGAGCACACATAGTAATAGAAGAATGACGAAGAATGGAGAAGCTTCTCCGATAAACGACACCACTCTCATGAATATGTTGGGTTTTAAATTCATGGAGCTGAACAACAAAATATATTGGGGGAGCAATACTTTTTCCACAAAGAAAAATAGAAATAAGGTGACGGCTATCAATATTGTTGGATAGACAAGCAGTTTTTTTAACTTTTCCACGTCGTCTTGCCTTTTAAGAATCATCGTGCTACCTTCGCGAAATGCATCCGCTAATGAACCGTGTTCTTCAGCAAAATAAACGTATCCAACTAATGTTTGATTGAAGCCTAAATTGGAAAGAATTTGATGAAAAGGATGACCTTCTCGTAAATGGAGTAACGCTTGAGCAACATCTTCCTTTTGCCTGTTTTTCATTTGATAGGTTAATGAATGGATGGCATCCGCCAACGGGTAGCCTCGCTCTAAAAGCTCACCTGTTTTCCTTAAAAATTCTGCCTGATCCTTCATTGGCCATTTATGCGTCTTCATCTGTAATCCATCTTTCATATTCTGATTCCTTAATATAACCTAGAGCAATTCCCTTATTAATAATACTTTTCAGGCTTTTATATGAAGTGGTATCTTGACCGTGTATGACACGCATTAACGCTTTCCCGGTCAATAGCTCAAAAATACTCGCTCTTTTTAATTGATTGCTAGAAAAGCAATAAGGAGAACAAATATTCCCTTCACAATATGGGCACTCCAATTCCACCAGCCTTTGTGCAGCAACAGCAACAAGTGTTTGCTCTACTTCAATTCGTTCAACCCCAAATTCCAATAAGCGATAAATAGCTCCTTTAGCATCTCGTGTATGCATCGTGCTCAACACTAAATGTTCTGTAAATACAATAGGCACATTGTATAGTTTAATTATTTTATTTCTTTAAATGTTTTCACTTCGCATGACAGTGATTTAGTCAACTCTTCGAAGGTATTTTTTCTCTTTTCACTTGTTGTAAATATGCAAAGTTTCGGAACTTCCACATAAGTACTTCGAATTTCCTTCCACATCTTCACATACTTTTGAATCTTTTTCTTGTTATCAATCATTGAACGTGTGTTATCTACTTCAACCAAATAAATGTATCCGTTCCGTTTGAACACAGCATCAGGAATAACTCTGTCTTTAGCAACTGACAATCCTTTAACTTGTATCCCAAAACTAAATTCAGGCTCTTGAGTTGTTTCAATAATATGTTCTCGCTTCCAGCTTAAAGGACAATCAAAATAGATATACACATCATTTAAAAGCAACATGTGTTCAAATAAAGGGGTCTTTCGAACTTCCTTTTGAGAACCAATTAAATGTCTTCCTTCTTTATTAAGATAGATAATTTTTTCTTTAGACCTCGTTTCATGTAAATAAGGAGATAATTCAGATACGATTCTACAAGAATTTCGATAGCCACCACACTTAAAAATATTATGAAATTGCCTTACTGTAATAATTCCTAATTTATCAATCGTTTGCAGATACATTTCCATCCTTTCCTGATTCATGAAGAAACCTCCCAATCATTTCATCTGAAATAAACGGTGATTGTAGTTCTTTTTTCTGTTCGATTTTATATATGCACCGTCCAGGAATAGCTTCTATTTCTTCAGCTCCTGGTTCTCCTAACACCACCATACTACCCATTCGCTCAGCCATTCGATACGATACTTTCGCCACCATATTAATTTTCACTTGCGCCGGCACTGCATCTCTAACTGGATATTGCGTACAAAAAATAAGTCTGTATCCCAATCCTCCACCGATACGCGCTATTTCACCTAAATATATTTGTGCGATATCTGCGTATTTTCGTAATTCTTTCGGCACAAACTTAGGTGCTAATTCTGCCCCTTCATCAACAATAATGAATGTTCTTTCTTTAATTGGAGTGTCTTTGATATTAGACCAATTATTCTTTCTGAATCGCTCTTCTTCTAATTTGATTATTTTATAAACCTTATCTAATACTTTACAAGCTTCTATTAAATCACAAGCAACTGTTGCGACTTCTGGCTCATTACGGTACTTCCAAAACTCTAGTCCGCCTTTTAAATCTAAAATAAATAATCTGACTTTCTTAGGGTTCGATAATATCAAAGAAGTAAAAATGCTTTTCAACAGTACAGTTTTCCCGAAACGTGTGGTACCACCAACCAGTAAATGTGGATAATCCTCAAAATTGTGATAAATGACTTTCCTGTCCTTTCCTATAGGTACAAGCCAACTCCCTTCTCGGAGTAATAACGGGGAATAATCCCAATTAGCCAGCTTTTTATTAGGAATAAACGCAGCACCTAATACCACAATCGGAAGCAGTAGCCATCCAAACATAAAAACCTCCTTATTAAATATAAGTAGCTTTCTAAATGAAGCGATAAAACAAGTTTCAGAACCTTAACATAAAACAATTGGAAGAATTCAATGAAGCATTCACTAGATGAATTATTAAAAGAAGAATACACTGTAGAGTTTATACAAGAACCACAATATAGCTCCGAATTTAGTTGTCTCTAATGCTAGTTTGACTGCAAGTTCATTAATTTTAAAACCCACACTTTCCAAAATAGTTATGAACACCAAAACCGCACCAGAAACCGACACAAACACAATCCCAAATGTAAAAGGTTCCATATCACTGCTCCTTTCTGTGAATATTACAATGTATGCATATCGTAAATAAAATTGCCTGTCTACGAAAATAAAATTTACGAGAGGAAAAAATAAAATTTTGTTGAATAGACTATTAGGTGATAAAAATGAAGAGTAATATTGAGAAGTTGGTAAAAGAGAGTGGATTTCAAAAAAAATTCATAGCAGAAAAATTAGGCGTTAGTGTTCACCAGTTGCGGAATTATGAAACAGGAAAAAGTCTAATACCTATTGATAAAGGCTTTGTGCTTGCTGATTTATTAAAGGTGAAGGTAGATGAGTTATATGAAAGGGAATAGTTTTCTATTGTTATTGGCGTTATGTGGATTAACTGCTTGTTCAAACACAGTCAATGGAGAAAAGTATGATTCATTTGACTTGGAAAATCGTGTGTTTGAATTAGAAGAAGTTGTTGACAATTTACAAACAGAAATCGATTCATTATCTATCGAAAATGAGGATTTACAATACCAAATTGAACGACTTGAAACCTCTTTAACGGATTTAGAGATAACAAACAATTCATCCGAACCCCCAGAAATCAAAATACCTCCATTAGACAAGGATATTGATAATGATGGGTTATGGGATTATGATAAAGGTGGTATAGATAGGGATTTAGATAATGACGGAATGTGGGACCAATAAACAGCAAGCCCCTGCTTAAGCAAGGGCTGTTTTTCAATCCAATAAACCCAGTCTATCTAACACAACAGCAAACTGTTCGCGGGTTATTGGTTCCTGCGGCCGTGTTCCGTCTAAAATTGAAGTTCCATCTTTGCTTTTCTTTGTTTGAGCTTTTTCCCAAGCTTCTAATGCAAATTTACCTGGTTGATTGGAGGTCGCTTTTTTTTCTTCCTTTTTTGGATGAGAAACTTTTTTGTTTGTCATTTCTTCAACAATCCCTATGGCCGCTTTATCTATATCCGCCATTAATTTTTGCATATCATTCTTGTTATCAATGAAACACACTTCCACATAAACGACTGGCGCTTGAGTGGTTTTAATTAAACCTATCCAGTCACCATTTTTCCATCCTCGGTTGTTCCAACTAAAATCCTTTGCTAATCTTGCAGAGATACGTTGACATTTATCCTTTTGTCTGCCTTTATAGTCAAACACTTCTGTACCTGTTCCACCGCCGGCATTCAGATGAATCGCAATAATAAATCCGTTTTTACCAATGGCTTTATTACAATTTGCTACTGCATTTTTCCAAACTTGTTCTTTTGTTCTCCCTACATTATCTGTACAATCAAAAGCTTTTTCTCCTAATTGCTTTAGATAAAAAATTACCTTATCTTTAATCTGTCTTGCTACTTCATGCTCTTTGTAACCATTACCAGCAGCTCCTGGAATAATACTATTATGACCTGCTACAACCGCATATGCCATTAGTTATCACCTTTTCCGATTTTACTTTTATCGAAGTACTTTGTGACAAATTTTAAGTCTATCCCTATCCGACTGAAGTTTTCAATAATACTCATGACTTCGTAAGCCGCGATTAATCCTACACCTAATTTGATAATATAACCTTTTGATTCTAAGTAAGCGTCAACAAAAACTAAAAAAGCGAGTGCTATTAACTCACCCACTTTTCTAATTAATCCGATGTAATTAACAGAACTATTTAGTTCTCTTTCTCGCGCCGCTGCCAATAATCCTGTTAGAACGTCAAATACAATTAGTCCAATAACAAAGTACCAAAAGTTACCTACAATATGTGTAATATCAAAACCATAATTCATTGTAATATTCCTCCCAAATATAAAAGAGGACCCATTAAGAGTCCTCTAAAAATGTTTTTTAAATCCTTTTTCATCTACTTCTTTGTTGTCTTTAAACATACTTATGACAAAATCCTTTAGGTTAGAAAATAGGACGATTATGAACCCTCCTAACACAAGTATGATGAATGCCGCGTATACAATCGAAACTGGATAAGCAAATAATGAAATTACATGCACATAAAGCAAGTAAAAAATTAACCCTAGTGCTAATCCTCCGATTGTTAACAAAAACGAACGAACACCCTTTTTCAGATTAATCACCTCATTGAATCTGATTTCCAATCCTTGCAAGTTGCGTAATAGCTTTATCAATTTGCTGAATAATACGAGTTTTTTCTTTACCATCCATTTCTTTTGACTCGATAATCGCACGTTTTTCAGCTTGAAGTTGACTTATTTCTCTACTGATTTTGTTAATATCCTTGTAAACCTCTGAATTTTCGTGGTCAGGATTATTTTTCTTAGCAGATAGATTTTCACGCCTTAGTTGGTCCATGCGACTATAAAAATCATCAACACTTTGATTACTACCTTCAAGATTTTTAACAACAAAACGGTTCAAAATTGGCATATCTGCCATACCTCTATCCGGCAATTCTGGCATATCTTTTCCTGCTGCTTTTGCAATTCCATCTGTACCCATCAAGAAGTATTTTCCTAGACCACCAGTGTAGCCTTTAAATACATGTTCTGCTTTACGTGGTGATGTTTTTGTCAGTTTCCCAAAGGCTTTGGATAATTCACTTTGATATGGTCCATATTGGTCTTCTGGCAATAAATCCTGTTCTCGCCTTGGTACAATAGGAGAATCAAAATATGTGCTACGATTCGCATAGGTTTCAATCCATGGAGTGATGGCTGTTGGAATCCACGAAGGTGTAAAAGCATCAAAAAGCGCATCTCCTAGTCCTTTAAAAGCTTCTGGATCTTCTGTTTTTAATGCATCTAAAACACGTTCTGCTACTGTGCCGAATAATACTCCTGCTTCGAATGGCTTGGGTAGCTTGTAAATCTGATCATCAATTTCAAAGTGCCAAAATAAATCTCTTTCTCGTTGTGGTATTTCCTTATACCATTCCTTATCATGATTATACATGTAAGCGACGACAGAAGGAAGAGTAATTCCTGTTAAAGCTCTTACAGTAGCACCTTTCGGATTTTCTTTAAATGTTCTTGCAAGTTTATCAATAGATTGAACTGCAGCATTAAAGAAAGCTGTAACTTGATTATACTGTCTTCCGTGAGTTCCAGCACGATTAAAATCAATAAGGTCACGTGATGCATAAGCTGCTTCTTTTGGTGTTGCACCTTTTTTAAGACCTTTTTTAAATTCTCCTAATCGAGTGGCTTCTTCTGTGATTTCAGATACTTTTCGTAAAGGCTCTAACATGGTTCTTAATGGGTTCTTTGCATTATCCTTAACGTTATCCCATAATGATTGTTTTACCATTCTACGAAGGTCCTGCTGCAAATATTCTCTATCCAAAGTGGAAAGTACTGAATTTGCGCCCCCTGCATTTTTCCAAGACCAGTACACATCATCTTTTTTCAATACATTGGCTAATCCACTAAACATATCAACAAAAGGCTTAAAACCATACTTTGAGTTGACGTATGCTGAGAATTGGTCACGGAATATGTTGACTGGTCCGAAGTCAGGTGATAACACTGCACCTGTTCGCAACATGCGGGTAGGAACTCCTAACATTTTTATAAAGAAGTTTTGCTTTTGTGCGTCAAGAGCAAGCATAGCCTTGTATAAGTCTTCTTGTAATTCCATTTCAACTTTTTGACCATCTTTATACACATACACTTTGTTCCCTTTGCCTTTGAATAGATTATCAACAGCATCTGATGTGCCATCATTAAGCTGCGCATTTGCTTCATCTAATACCTTGCCTACTTCATCAACTGATAACCCTTTTTCTTGTTTTACTACTCTTCCCCAACCGTTTTCTCCTGCATTTTCGATTAGTTCAAGTAATGATTGTCCTACACGATTACGTTCAGCCATATTAAGAGTAAGGTAAGTATTTTTAATAATACTTTCTATAGGGTTGATGATTTCTTTTTCTGAACCAGTACGCTTTTTGATTGGCTCACCTAAATTAGCATAGGTACGTTTAGGATTAGTTAACGGTTCAAACCCTCTTGCTTTTGGTTCTTGAACACGAAACATCGGAATATAGTTAGGGTTTTCTTCTCTTAATCTGAGAACAGTCGCTTCGTCTAATACTCCCGCATCAACTAGGTCATCCATTAAACGGTTGTTATATGCTACTAATTCATCATGTACGGCTTTCATTTCAGGTGATTCAGCTTCGATTTGACGGATAGTCGCATCTGCTAGTTGACGGTCGCTCATACCATCAATATCCTTCGGCTTAATTCCTGCGATTAAACTTTTATCATCATAATCCAAAGCACGTTTGGAAGTAGAATATGCAAGAAAATCGTCCAGTTTATTTTCAATTGGTTTGATGATTTCCTCAAGCGATTTCCCAATTTTTTGACCTTGTTCGTTGTATACTCCACCCCTTAAGTATGTCTCGGCTTTTCCTGCTACACCACGAGCTAAACGAGCTTGTGTATAAGGGTTGTTTTCAAAATTAAGGTCTTTGCCGCCTAATTGTCTAGTTGCTTTATCCAATGGTCTTAAATCATCTACTACAGCAGTCATGAATTTATCAAATGACCATTTGGATTTTTCTCTTTTTCCATCAACATTTATCTGACGTTTTACAATTTCTTTCGGATTAGGAATATCAATAGGAGTTCTGTCTATTTCCGGCACTCGAACCAATCTGTTGTTTCCTGCAGGTGTTGCTCCAATCGGTTCAAAATCCCTTCCTGCACGTAATGGATCTTGCGCTCTTACTTGTTCAAACTCACGCAAAGGATTAGGATTCTCTGGTCTGCGAACATTTGATAACCTTTCAAACAATTCATTTGACTGACCATTTAACCTTCCAGTGCTTGATGATGGCAAGCTATCAACTACACTTTGACTTGCATTACCACTAAATGCAGGAACATCACCTTTTGCAAATCTGCTCAAACCACCTTGTGCTAATCGACCTAACCCAAATAAAGCAGGGTCAGCAATAGCCCCCGCTCCTGCACCAATACCTAAGTGCAAAAGATTGTCTCTTGCTGTATAGTCTTCTGGATTTAAACCTTCTCGCACAGCCACTTCGCCGCCTGCTAATCCTGCGCCTGTGATAGCTCCTTTTGCTGCTTCACTGCCTATACGTTGTTTAATACCTTGATTTCCAAATTGAGTTAGTCCTTTTCCTGCTCTAGTTGCATTCAACGCACCATAAGCCCCCATACCAGGAATTAAATAACCTAACGCATCATAACCAAAATCAGCGACTTTCCCAGCAGTGCTTCGATTATCATTTTCAAACTGGCTAGCTCGTTCTCCTTCATTAGTAGCCTTAAAAATTTGGTCTAAAGCTCCTAATGTACCTGTGTTCGCAGTACGAGTCAGTCCTCTTGTTATTTCTTTGGTGATAGGACTACGTTCTGTTTTCATGCCTATGTCAACTAATTCGGCAAAAGCATCAGAAAACTTTGTATTTTTATCACCATCAAATACATTCTTAATCCCTTTGCCGAATTGCTTTAAAGGTGTAAATATATCAGCAAGAAGTTTATTATCCTTCTTTTCTTTCGGTTTGGATGATTGGCCAGATATATCAATGTTGTATTTTTTAAGAATATCCTTTTCCTCAGTTTTTTTCTTCGCTGCTGAATTTTTCTTTTTTAGTTCTGCATTAAACCCCTTAAATTGGCGTTCTGAGCGAAATTGGCCACCACTTGCCGCATTATACATAGCATCAATAAACTCATTTACAGAAACTCCACGTCTTTTAATCGCTTCTTGCAAAGATGGGTCATTACGAATAGCTTCTGCGTTTCGAGCAGCTCCATTTTTCTTCGGGTTCTTAATCATTTCTTCAAGTTCGTGTTCTGCATTTTGATTATATACTGAACCTTCGAACAACCCTAAAGCATCTTCATGACTTTTTTTATTAGATTCCTTGATTCTTTGATTGTATTGTTGTTTTGCAATTTCAGCTTGTGCTTGTAATTGTCCAATTTCACGAGCACGAGAAAGTCCGGCATCAAAAGAGCCGGACCCGAAACGTTGCTCGAATAATTGTTTGTAACGTTTTTCATCTAAGGACATTATCACACCGCCTTAATACCACTTATTTTTATCCCAGAAGGCAAGAGCTTTCTCAGGAGTACCGTATCTATCTTTAACGTATTGAGCCATCATTACCAACTGATGAACAGGATTAGAATAACTTAAGCCTGTTTTCTTTTCATAGTTAGCTCGTGTCGATTTCAAGAACTGACCGTATCCATGAGCAGTGGATTTAGGATTCTTCGCATTAGGATTCCATGACGATTCACGACCAACCAATTCAGTGAGAGCAGGAACCCACGAAGACGGAACTCCCATTTGAACAGCTTGCTGCATATGTTTTTGGAAAGTTGGGAATGTCGAACTTTTACTTGATTGCTGTTGGGTTTTGTAATTATTCGAGTAACCACCCCCTCCCTGAGCTTGATTAAAACCCGTGTATGCATTTAATTGAGCTTGAGCAAGAGATTTATTCAACTCACCTTGATAGTTAAGCTCGTACATTCTCCAAGCCATATCTTCTCCGTATTGCTTCTTCGCCCATTCAAGCTGCGCTTTTTCTGATGCAGACATATTATTAAAGACATATTCTCTCCATGCTTTTTCTGCAGCGTCTTGTTCTTTCCTGTATGCCCATTCTTGGTCATAACGCTTATCTGAAACTGCATCCCTACCAATCTGGTAAGACCGTTCATTTTGATAACGTTGATCCATTAGAGCATCTCGATTACGGCTATAGCCAATTTCATCTGCTCTTAATCCAAAATCTAACAATGACCTCGCTCTCTCAGCTTCGAGTGCTGAGATTAATGCATTTAACTCTGACGGATTATTTATATCAGCTATCCTGCGATTTAAATCATCAATCGTTTGTTGCTCTTGAATATTCAATGCATTTATATTTGATAAACGTTGATTATTTTGCGCTACTTGTGCTGTTACATTTTCACCAGTAGCATTAAGCCCAGCACTTGCCATAACTTCACGTAATCTTTGAATATTTTGCATATTATTAGCATCGGTTTGATTCCTCATTTGCTGATATTGCGGAGCTACTTGTGACTTCTGTTGGTTGATTTCACCAATTGCTTTATCTCGCTGTGCTTGCAATTGCTCTAATTGCGATTTTTTTTGTTGGTCATACATGTTATTGATTTGGTCTTTAAACTGATTTAAGTAATCCGGATTAAAAGGTTGTTGTGCAATTCCGTAACCGCCATAATTTGCCTTGTTGATTTGATTGATTGTATTTAGATATTTTTGTTGAGCGCTTAAGTCCAAACCCTGCTTCTCTCTTTCAGCTAATACGTTTTGCGCCCTTTGATATTCAGAATTCAAAAATCCTCTATCTTGCCGAAGTTTTGTTATTGTATCCATATGTGTGCTTGTCATATTATCACCTCTTTACCTGTACGAGTTAAATAGTCCATTAGCAGCCATAATTTCTCGTAATTGTTGAATTTGTGGTGAAAATTGTTGCTCGTATGGGTTTCTCTTCTTTAATTCTTGGGTTTTATAATAATTAAAATTATTATTTAACTGAGTAGATTGGTATTGAGGGTTGTTAGTCATATACCCAAACCCTCTGTCATATGAGCTAACAAAATTCGGGTCGCTATGACTTCCTGTCATTAAACCCGGCTGTACTTCACCTTGAAAACCTAGTTCTTTTGCTCTGTTATGCAATGATTGAAAGTAACTATATAAATCACTTACTTGTGAACCATTTATATTTTGATTCATTGAGTATCCACTTAAATTTGCACCAACCTTATACAATTGACTCATAACATCGTTTAAGTCATTCCACTTATTAAAATTCATATTAGCATTTCCATATAGCTGCCCTTCCTTTTTAATAACTGGTTGACTATAATGTTGTTGATAATTCATTTTGTTGTTATTCTGATAAGAAGGTTGTGTATTGTTATTTGAGTGTTGACTAGTTAATCCAGTTCCACCATAATTAGCTTTATTGATTTGATTAATTGTATTTAAATAGCGCTGTTGTGCACTAATGTCTAAACCTTGATTTTTTCTATCTGTGATGACATTTTGCGCCCTTTGATATTCAGAATTCAAAAAGTTTTTGTCTTGTCTCATATTTTGAATATTATCCATATGTGTAGTTGTCATTATACTTCACCCTCTTTAGGTCATAAAAAATACACCTTAAGGTGTTGTGTTCAATAATTCCTGTGTTTCAATTCTCCATAGTATCGGAACATTATCAATTTGCCATAATCCCAATTTGATTAAATTACAATAGACTTTAGCCATTAATATCATCCTCGCCTGTAATTATTTTTGCTAATTCTGCTATAGCTAGTTGTGTTTCAATTATACTTTTTTCACTTGTTTCGCCTAGTTCTGCTACAGCTAGCATCAATTCAGTATTTTGCGCTTTCAATAAAGCATTTTCCTCTAAAAGCCGTTTAGCATTTGGATTATTACGTATAGCTGAATAGGATAACAAATTTTTATTTTCATCAACTATATTAATCCAAATTGTTTTTTCAAACTCATCGCCTATTTCAAATTCAGAAGTTATTGCATAATCGTAACCTTGTTTCAATTCTGGAATATTTTCATGAATTTCTACCACTTGTCTAGTATTAACTTCATATTCTAAAAACATTTAGCAACCACCTCTATTCTAACCACATTTTATAAACATTTACTTCAGGTCCGGAAAAATCAGCATTGCCTTGAAATACTTCAGCATATAAATAAAACTCACCACTTAATTGGCTTATGTCTACAAAATCAATTTTCTTTGAAAAAGATTGACTGGAATTGTAAAAAATATTACCACCATACCCTGATTTTTGTAATACTGCGCCAAATCTCGCGCTATTAGCACCGATTTTTCTATTGAAAGACCACTCGATAAATAATTTATTAAACGCAGTAATGTCAATCATATCTACAGTAACAACTCGTTCTCTCGTTTGAACACCACCACTGGCAATGATAAACATTCGGTCACTATACTTTGTTATAGAACCTGTCCCAATCCCTTCAAACGGTACTTCCTCTACTCCATCTGTATATAGCTTCTTCATATAAATAATGAATTCTTTCCAAATGCCATCAACTTTTCCTTTAGGTACACATTTTTTCCAAATGTCATTAATCTTCACCCAAACAGACTTAACATTTCTAAACGTACCATTGACATTAACCCATGTTTTCTTAGTCATTTCATCACCTATTCATACTGAAAGTAAATATCTCCATCATTTCCGCCTATAGGGTCATCTGTGCCAAATGTTATTGTTCGTCTATTTTCAGGTGGAAGAGCATCCTGTTTGTCATCTAAAACTACTTTTAATTCGTTGATAGCATTAACAGCACTTGATTTGTCGTTTGTTAGTAAAGTAGTCAATACACCAACATTAGATAATGCTTTATTTATTTTATCAACTACTGCTTGAGCAAGTTTTGTTTCTGTAATTGAACCATCTGGAATATTTCCTGTAGCTGCTACAGCGATTTGAGATAGTAACCAAGCTAATTGTGCTTGGACTGTATTACCCGAACCAACAGCGATTGGGTCAGCGTGTATATTGATAGCTCTTTTATTATCGACATAGGTTTTAAGTGATTCTAAAATAGCTTGAACGGTTTCTCCTTGAAGTCCTTCAATTAATGTAGCGTTAACGAAATCAGCACCACTAGAACCATTAATCTTAGATTTTAATTTGTCACGAATACTCTTGAGCATTTCTTGAATGGTTTCTCCATCAATATCTTGAATAGATGTAGTACCAATATTTCCTGCCCCTTGAGTTGAGTTTAATGCATTAATTAGCAAATTCAGCGCAGTACGTAATTCATCTCCACGACTGTCAAACAATGCCTTTATTTGCTGTGCTGTATACTCTGTGTAGAGCGCGTCTTGTTGATCGCTATGGTTAAAAGTAAAACCCTGCATTTGTGGAAAAGGCATTATCCCACCTACTTTCTATAGTTTTGATAAATGAATTTTAATGTCATGCTGTCTATTTTTAACCCTTCATCTTTCCTAGTGTTTTGAATGACTAACTGATAATAAGCAATTTTCTTCGCTTTTACCTTCATCATAATGACGTCGGGTTCTTCAGACGTATTGTATGTCCATAATGAATAGTCAATTGTTTCATAATCGAACCATTCATTCCGAGCGCTGTCTATAAACTCTGTTTTTGCGTCGAAAATTTTATCATTGTACAGCGATTTCCCATAGTTGAAGTTTGCGTAATCAGGTAAATTGCTTTTATTTCGTGGAAAACTCACCATGTCACTCACATAATAAAAATTACATGAAGTATGGCGCATTGGCTCCATTGTTACGAACAATTTTTGTACTAATTTATTCATTTCTGCCATGTTAAAATTTACTTTCGCAGACTTCCAGTAAGAATTTATAAAATGACCGTCGTCATTATATGGAAAAACATCATTTACACTTTTAAATTTATATAAAAGCCCTTTTTTCGAGCTGCCAAAATATAGTTCTCTATCTTTTTCAAAAAAGTAAGATGCATGAATATTGTCAAACACATACCATTCACCAACCATGTAATCGAATATATAAACATTCCCATTAATACCTAACCAATACTTTTGGTCATATTCAATTGATATAGCCTCTTCAAGATTAGGTTCTTTGAGTAACATACGGTCTATATTCTCCGAAATGTGTTGAACATTTCTTTCATCTCTTACATTTGATGCTAGTAAACGATACACCCCGTTTTTTGTTAACGAAACTGGATTATTTTCAATTATTTGAATGCTGTTTGGGGATAAAGTACCTACTTGGTCATTAATTGGTCTTGACGGGAAACTAGATACTCCATTATTCAATTCAAATGATATTTGATGTTTCCCTCTTTCTCTCTCAACAACTAAATAGTCATATTGTTTTGCGAATCCCTTAACCGTATCAGGGAATTTGTAGAAACGATTCTCTTCGAAATATGTTGGATCATATAATCCACTTGCCCATACATATTCAGGCATTTCTTTATTTCCGCTAACAAACACCCTAGTATCATTTGCACCGCCAAAAAACACATGAAATCGACATTGTAATATTCGATTTTTAAAATTCCCCGTTTTTTTGAAAGATTTAATCACAACGTTGTCAGTCCCTGATGGTGGAGCTGTGTTAAAAGTTACTGTGCCTTTTTCTCGGTCTACTGTGAAATCTGTTCCTTCTACTTTATTAAAATTAACACCCTTATCCCATGATGCTGTGACAGGCTCTTCATCTAATTCTTTCCGAGATAGTTGGAACTCTTTTTTCTTACCATCCCCATTAAAAAAGTCCTTCATTTCAACATCAAATGTCTTATATGCTGTAATGATGACATTATTGGTCCCTTTCTCAGGCGCTGTTTTAAATGTAACTTTTCCTGTTATGCGGTCTACAGTAAAGTCTGTGATTTCAATTTTATCAATGCCATTTACAGTAGCTTTAACTTCTGTGTCATCTAAATCTCTTAGCGATAACACATACTCTCTTGCGGTACCATCAGCAGAAAAGGAATCTTTAAAACCACTACCCAGCAAATTAAAATCTTCATAAGAGAAACCTCCGCCAGAAGGATCTTTACTTATTGCTATTGTTGGTATATAAGCTTCTACTTCCTTAACTTCTTCTCCATCAAAAACAAGATAATGCACTCCGTCCATTAGATAACACTTATCATTCATAACAAAGAAGTTAACTCGTTGTTTTGCCAACCCTTCATAAATCTCAACAGGTTCTTCATCTATTTTGTAAAGTTTTGTATTATGCACCAACAGAAAAAATGTATCTCCATTAACTTTCTTATATTCGAAAATCCCATTAATCGGACCATCGCCCAACGACTCCGCGAAAACTCGTTCAAACCCTGTTCTTTTTTGGATAGAACCATCTAACCCAATTATCATGTTGAGCATGTCAGGTGATTGTGATGGGTTTATTTGAGTTGGAGTATCACTTGTGTTAAGCCCTTTAAATGGTTCAAACCGTAATAATGGTGGTTGCGCTCTACGAATTGGTTTTAACTGCGCCATTACAGCATCCCACCTAACGTGTAATAAACATCTTCTATGGGCATAATTTTCGATGGTAACTTATTTTTAAGTTCTTCATATCGTGCATTTAGAAATGAAGCTATTTCCATGTCATCCACCATTAACAAGTGAGCTGCCAAACCATAAGGCAAGACTAATAACGCTACTCTGTCCGGCAGAGATATTTCTTGATTTAAGTCAGTGATTATGACAGGTTCAGTTCCTTGTGGTAATAATTCAGTTTGTAAAACAGTTATTAAAGATTTTGCGCGTGCTTCATAATATTTTGGTTGACGTGGTGCGATTTTACCCGAATCCATTACCTCATCAATGTGTACCAGTGCCAAGTCATAAACCTGTCTTGCAGTTACTGCCATTACATCACCTACTCTCATTTACAAATAAAAAAGGGTAGGTTCTCCTACCCTTGAAACATTATTTTTTTTGCAGCTTTGCTGAATCTTCTTTAGTTGCAGGAATTAGACCTTGTTTTATAAATGCCGCAGCTTGTATTTCATCACGAGCCACTAATTTATATTTTCCATCTTTTGTTTTAAATGTAATCATTCATACCCCTCCTTAGCTACCAGATGCTGTTTGTTGTGCATATAAAGCATTAACCTTATTGTCTAATACAAATGCATCGTAACGCTTACGACCTTCCACTAACCATCCATTGATACCTGGTGGGTTATCGTGTGTTTTGTAATCTTCTAGTTTATTTGCCGCTACAGTTGCAACTGGATGAGTAATTAAAAACGGTGTATTCGCTGGCATATAAGATGTCGGTACCTTAATAACTTTTAAATTATCAATCTCACCAACTTGTCCATTAATCAACATTTTTTGCGCGATTTCAGTGGACTTAATAAAATCAGGGTTTAACTTAATAAGATTCAAGAATCCTGGAGTTACATAAAGTAAACGACCGCCTTGAGGTACTTTATCATCATCCAATGCCTCAGTACCTTTCAAAATCAACTCATACGCATTGTCCTTTGTAGGTGTTGTTGCATCAGTATGACCATTGTCTACTGCCGCAGCCACCATTGTTGCAAGACGATATGTGTCAATTTCCGGCACAATTACCTCATCAATTTGACGAGCTAGAGCTTTCCCTGCTTGCATAACCATTTGAGTATCTTGGTAATTAGCACGGTCAATAGTAAAGGTGAAAGCACGGTCACGAGTTAGAGTTAATGTTTGTACATTGTTGTCCAACTCTGCTGCTGTACCATAACGTGTTAAACCTGATTTTGTGTAGTTGTTCATTGCTACAGTTGGAATAGAGTATACATTAATCGCATTAACTCCAGCCCAATCATAATCACGGTTTACTGCTGACTCCGTGAGAGATTTTAATTTAAACCTTTCGTCTACTTTTTTCTCATATTTACTCGCTAAATTTACTGCCATTGATTATCACTCCTAAATAGAATTAAAGCCCTTTAAGAAGTCATCTTCGGCTTCTACTGATGTAGTACCATGCGTCGTAACTCCTTGGATAGGTGCTTTTTCTTCATTCGATTTATTTTGTTTTAACACTTTAATTTGAGATAACAGTTGGTTGTTGTGATGCTGCATGTAAGCAAATTTCAACGGAACTCCCTGTGCGTTCATTTGCCATACTTCTTGTGGAATTTGGTCTTTTTCAGGGTTATAATCCCTATCATTCACCTGTTTAAAGTATTCAAAAAATTCCTGCGCTTCTTCCTTCTGTTTCTCTTCTTGTTTTTTCTGCTGTTCCTGCTGTTTTTGAGTTTCCCTAAACTTACGACTTTCTAAAATTTCTTGAGCCAATTCTTCTGGAATGTTCTGTTGAACTAATTGATTGAGCCTTTCTTGTTCCTGCCACTGACGATAGGATTCGATATACTCTTCTGGGCTCATCCCTTGTTCTTTGGCTAATTCTTCAACGAAAGACAATCTAGGGTCACTTTCAATTTGATTCAAACGTTCTTGAAGTTTGTCATAGTTCATACCCTTCTGGACCAATGGCACAGCTTCATCAATTGGAATCTCTTGTTCTTCATGATTAAACTTAATTTTTAAAGTTTGCGGCTGCTCAAGCTCTGTGATTTCCTCTTGTGACTGTTCTTCTATATCCTCCATTGGATTAATTTCCTGTTGGTCACTATTTTCTACTTCAAGCGTTTGCTCCTGAGTTTCTTCTGCCTGTGGTGGGGATTCCTCGAAATCATCAGGTAAAATCACTTCATCTTCTGAAAAAAATTGTAAGTCTAACTTCAATAAATCTTCGCTATGGTTGGCGATATTTTCCATTATTTTTAACTCCTTTCAGCTATGGTAGGCTGATAATTTTAAAGGCTAGGAAACTCTCATTCCTAGCCTGTTACTTAATAACTTCCCAATCTTCTGCTAAAATATCGCTTGTACTCGGTGTCCACATAGCATGGTCACCTTGTGCTGTTTTGAGTTGGAGATATGGACGAACTTTAAATAAATCACCCTCTTTTAACCCCCACGCTTCAGCAGTCTGCTTATTACATGGAATTCCATCTGGATACCCCTTCTGATAGACAGCGTACATGTCTTTCCCATTCCAACCTATTCTAAATATCTTTTCACCATTTTTAACCGCTTCTAAAGCTTGACCAAAATTCATTATCAATTCCTCCTCAAAATAAAAACACCTACATCATAGGCGCCTGTGGTTGCTGTACTTGTGCTAATATTTGTTGTTGGATTTCAGGTGGAGCGCTCATAAAGGCTTGCTGTTCTTCAGGCGGCAGTTGAGCGATTAAATTTGCTGGGTCATTAGCTTGTTGTTCCGCCATTTGCATTTTCTCTCTAATATCCGCAATCAATTCTTCTTTTTGTGGAATGTACTCAACTGGTACTCGTTCTAAATAGTTGATAATATCTAAATGACCATTATTAAGCAGGTTATCAAGAGTCTGGATAGATGCAATTTCAGACCAGTAGGAAGACTCCCCTACATCCGCTCTAACGTCATACCACATATTTTTAAACTGACTAAAATCAAACTCAACAACCCGCTTTTCTCCGTTTATTTCCATCGAAATGGGACGTTGGCCATAATAAGTTCCCATCATATCAAACAAAATTTTCCCTATATCTTCTATCCATTCATATAGATTAGATTTAGGGTTCTCCAATGGAATAGCACTTGATTTCTGTACAGCAATGATAGCTGATGTATTTTTAGGGTCAATTTGTCCTAGAGCCGCATCCGAAACTCCTAACGTCTCTTTTGTGTATGCCATTGCCAATTCTATTGCTTGCACAATCTGATTCGACATATTACCAGGTTCGAGATAACCCGCAATATTTTTTATATTACTTGTTGGATCCATTCCGTGTAATGGAATAGCAGCACCAATTTCATTGTTCCATGTCTCAATTATGTCTGCGTTGTATACTGCCTTTGGAAAAGCCGTCATCATCAAATGATACATAACCATTGCAAACATGCGATTGATGAAAATTTGATTAGGTAAGATACCCGTACACAAAGCTCTGCCATGATATTGATTCTTTTGTTTCTCCCAATTCATCCATGCCACTGGGTAATGAGATAACCCTGTGTCAATATCCTTGTAAATATAAGCATTCTCCACACTCTTAGTAGCTGTGATGGTTTCAACTTCTTCTGTGATTTCTCGACCTTCTTCATCGAGCATCGGTTCTCCAAACTCGTCCAGCTTCTTGCGCTTTACCTTTTTCTTACGGTACACAATAATGTAAAGAGCTTTACCATAATCATCCGCTTCAACTTCGATTTTTCCACTGTCGCCAGATTGATACTCGTAGTTGTAATCCTCTGTGATGTTCTTAAGGTCTTGCTCTTTCTGTTTATAACGTTTTGCTTCTTCTTTCAGATTATCCACCATGTCACGGCCGCTAATGATAATATACGGTTGTGCATCAACTCTTGGATTATTTGCGTTACCAAAGAATACATTTGTACCATCAACTAACTCCATACAAATTTCGCCTTTTGCTTCATGCATAGTTCCATATGGTTGCTTAGATACATCAAAATAAAAATGCGCGCATGCATCTGCTGTAATAGCAGCATCAAATAACGCTTCTTTTATCTTAAAATCCATTTTGAATTTTTCAAAAAGATTCTGTACCTGTGCATTAGCAATCTCACTCGGTTTCACTTGTGACAGTGGGTCAATTGGCTGCTGCATACCTCCCATCATTGGGTCAATATTTTGTTCTGGGGGTTTGACTGGTTGTTCCGAATATAATAATGGCTCAAACATTATCTTTATTTTAGAAGATGTTAACGAAGCAACTTGGAATGTAATAATCCGTTTAATGATGTTGAATACTGGTTTCGGCATCTTATCGGTTTTCAAGTTACGCCATTGGTCGCCTTGAAAGAACGCTAAGTTTGCATCAACCGTATCATAATAATTAGGCTCTAAACGGTTATTGTAGTTCTTCCCAGCTTCGTATAAATCCCAATCTTTTGTACGTTCACTCATTCATTCACCTTCTTTCGTTGTAAAGCTATCTCTTCGTTGTAGTTCATCAATTTAATAAAGTCCTGTTGCAATTGCTTAGCTTTTCTTTGTTCATCCTCATCAATCGGTTGAGGTTTCGGTTTCTTTTTTCCGATTCTATATCCGATATACACAGCACCAGATAACAACACAAAAAAGACTACTGCTGTAAGTAGTCCTAAAAAAAATTGCATATAATCACCTACCAATCTGTAAATGCACTTACTTGTGGTGTACCGCCTGTCATCTGCC
This sequence comes from Robertmurraya sp. DFI.2.37, assembly GCF_029211245.1. Lineage (NCBI taxonomy): Bacteria > Bacillati > Bacillota > Bacilli > Caryophanales > Bacillaceae > Robertmurraya > Robertmurraya sp. DFI.2.37. The sequence continues at coordinate 143,307 of NZ_JARGEJ010000006.1, forward strand.
TTACTGCTTTAGTATGTTTTTCTTGCGGTGTTGGATTGTCTGGGTCAGATTTCTTCTGTTGTTCTTCTTTGAATTTCATAATCTCATCATTTAGTGAATACCTAGTCGCATCAATCGAGTGATTGTTTTTATCAGGATAATCCGCTTTGAAGTTGCCATTAGCATCCTTTTCTAATTCATATTGAAGAAACTCTCTTGCGGTCTCTGGGCAACGTGTATCATCAATTATGATAGTTTCTAAGCTTTGAAGAAATTTAATGCCATATTTGATAGAGTCAGGACCTTTTTTAACTGGTGTAATCTTTAATCCATATTGTCGTAACTCATGGTTACTTTTTGGTTCTGCACTTTCAGCTTTAATCATGTCATTATCAGTGTTTTCTTCTTTGATATGTTCATAAGCTTCACGATTGGATAAACGAACCTTATAATACTCATGAAAGAGATAAAGCCTTCTCTTCTTTCGGTCAAAATGCCCCACAATATAAGAAAACGGGTCTGTAGCATACCCATAGTCAATCCCACGTTTGATATTGTAGAACTCTTTTATTTCTTCATCGGTAATCCGTCTAATTTTAACATTGTCAAAGACCTCTCCACCTGTGCCAGTAACTTCACCTAAATATTCATGTTCATAAGCTTTTGGTTTGGTTTCTTTTAAATGTTCAGCTTCTACGATGAATTGTTCGCCTAACCATTCTTTTGGAACTGTAAGGTAATTGCTATGATGTACTAATCTATCCTCGCGGGTTAACAACTTCTCAGTGTTCACCCAGTTATTAGAGGATTGTGGAGGGTTATAGGAATAAAAAACGACGAATTTCTTTCCGCCACGCATAAGAGATTGGTTTATCATCCGAACCTCTTCCATGCCGGTAAATTCGTCTAATTCTTCGTACCATATATATTTACAATATCCACGAGCAAACTTCATGGACTTTATCTTCTTTGGCTTATCGGCTCCACGAAAACGTATCTGTTGGCCAGTAGGAATATAAGTTATAACTAGCTTTGCATCAGGAATGTGCCAATATTGTTCAACCCCTAATAAATCAATAGCCCAAACTAATTGGTCAAAGACTGATTCTTTTAATGTATCTTTGACTTTACGCAAGACAACCGCATTAGCGTTTGGGTCTTTCATAATACCAATAATCAATTCGATTGCGATAAATGATGATTTTGTACTCCCGCGACCACCACTTAACCAATAATGTGTATGACCTTCTCTTTTTAAATCGAGATGAACTCCTTTGAATGAAGGAGCGATTATTTTAGATAACCTAGTCATCTATATCATCTACTATTGTAACACCGATATTTCCATCTACTTGCTGCTTATCTGTCCACATAGCATATCGTTTTCCTAATAGTTCGGCAGCTTTAATCCTATCCTTACCATCCAATTCTTTCTTGACAAGCTTTTGCTCACCCATGCCCAAACCTAAAGGAAATTGTTCTTGCACTTCTCCCCTAAGTACATTAGTGAGGAATTCTAACACTTCATCCTGTTTAGCTATACGCTTATTATCCTTTTCGGCTATTCGTTCATCAATGTATGTTTTGACGTTAGCATTCGTTAGCAGCCGGCTAGCGTTCACCTTCGCCACATCAGCACTCTTTACGCTATATCCAGCCTTCAAATAAGCATCAGTAGCATTACCACTCTCTATATAATAATCTGCGAATCTCTTTTGCTTTTCAGTGAGTTTCACTACATATCACCTACCTCCTGCCTAAGCATCTGTTTCTCTAATGTCCTGCGTTGCCGCCTAATCGCTTTCTTATTTGCTTTTATACACTTTTTATATTCCATTTCAGCAGCAGACCATCTATTTATAATGTCTAAAGATTTAATTTTGCTTATTCTTGTATTCATGCTAATGCACTTTCTTTATGTTCTCTCAGCAATCTCAAATACTTAATGCCATCATACATGTCTCTAAAATCTAATATCTTCTTCTCTTTTGGGAATAATATAACCATCGGCTGACGAATATCGCCTTTGCCACTACCGCCTATCACCCACTGAGTATAGTCGTCAGTCCTTTTGTACGTTCCTGTGCGAATCCATACGGTGTCTTTCCCCGCCTTTGACTTGCTATAAACCTCATTGTAATGCAGATGCCCTAGCGCAATTACATCACCTTGAGTCTCATCAAATAACCTTCTTTGGCTATTCGTCGTATTTAATGCGCTATTGCCTAAGTACGTGTGCCGCGCAATAATTTTATATACTTGGTTGCCTAACCTTAAATTGATTTCTCCACCATACCATAGATAAGGAGATTCAATGAGTCGAGCTAGATGTTTTACAAAGTCCTCTGATGTTTCCCTAACTTCCCATTGATCATGATTCCCTTTTAATACCGCAAGGTTGCTTTCTCCTAGAAAGTTTTTAAACATGTACTCAATTAAATCTTTTTGTACATCTGGATTCTCAATCTGTTCAAACATACCACCTTTATGACTGCCTGAATTGTAGTTGTCTGCATAGTCACCCATTGTGATGTTATAAAGTCCATCTGTTTCACTCATCACTTTAAAGTCCTCTAGCATGTCCTTATGGGCTGTGTAGAGTCCTCCTACATGCCAATCACCTGTAAACACGATTCCTATCGGCTTGTCATCTTTAATATCTAACGTGACTGATGTTTGCCTGTCGTCAAATCGCTGTAGTTCCTCCTGGTGTTTGATGAGATGTTCTATATATTCTTCTATCGTGTTGCCTACATTTTTTCTGTCAGCATATTCGATTTTGTTTTTAACTCTTCCCAGCCGCCCTCTCACTGCCGGTGCAGTAAATAATAAGTTATATTTATTTGTTAACTCGTTTGCGATTTCTTGTGATGTTTTGCCTTTTTCTTTTAATTCTAAAAGCGTTTTATGTTCTCCATCAGTCCATTTTTGATGAAGCTCCATTTAATCACATCCTTTTTAATCGACTGCCCCCCACTTTGGCAACAAATGTCGATTGATTTCCCACCTTTTCAGGTACTCCAATATAAAAAGTCGCCCCCTCTTGCTTTAAGGCAATACGTGGAACGTACTGACCGACAGGGATACCCCCTATCCTACAAGAACAAGCGACTATGTAAAAAGGCGACACCCTCTTTTGAGAGTACCGCCTTCCTCTGAACTACATCTTACTACCAATAATTCGATAGGTTAGTTTCCGCTAACCATTTTCCTTACACTATCATAATATCATGGTAAATTAGCCCAAAAGTGCAATAATAGTGCAACGTTTCATCTCCATCCCAAAACTTCACCAATCAAATTAATTATTTCATCCCTCATGTTAAAAGCTGTTCTTCTGCTCACTGGGATTTCTTTTGCTATCCCCTCCCATGTTTTTAATTGCGGCCTTGTCCAGTATTTCAATCTAACTAACTTTTGATAATCCTCCGGCAATCCTGTGTAAACTTTTTGAATCGCATTCGCTACCTCTTCAAGACGATTCAATTTTTTATGAGTGACAAGTCTTGTAGCCGTCCGTTCTGTAGGAGAAGAAACAAAAGAACTTCTTCCACCACCAATATTCTCATCATCATTTTCCCTCGTGAACATGATGTTTTTTCTTAGTTCTTCGATTTCTCTTAAGGTGTCGTGATAACTGTATAGTTCTGATTCTATGTGTTTGAAGGTTGCTTTTTTTAATTTAACTGCCGTCGTCACTAACTACCCCTCCTTGACGAACCATCCTCTATATCAATTTTAACTTTGTACTTTAATGCGTTAATTTCTTCTTTCGTGCTTTCGAAAGCATTGCTCCACCGTTTCATATTTCCGTAAGCTTGTGCTTCTTCTTCCCTTAGTTCTGTTACTGCTAACTCCGCATGAGCTTGTTTATTTTTAGGTGCCGCTATCTCAGCTTCTGCATATACTCTTTTGCGAGTAGCGTATATTTTTTTGTACCGTTCTGAAAACTCAGCTGCTAACTTCCCGATTAAAACCAATTGCTTGGATAATACTTCAATTCGTTGGATACGACTTTCTAAGGGTATCTCTTTTAACATGCTGTTATACTTAACCAGTTCTACAAGATATTCTTCAGTCCAATCCTTCTTTTGAGCCATCCTTTACCAGCTCCTTAAACATATTTCCACCCTGTTTTGGTTTTTTTTACAACCAGTAATTCATGTTTGAATTTATTTTCGAACATTTTTCGAACTAAAGGGAATCGTTCATTAGCAAATCCTTTTACATCAATTACAGCAATTTCCCCATCCTTATACCATACTTCAAAATCAGCCTTATATGTCCATGCTTGGCGTGTTCTTACACCGGTTCCTCCACAAGTTTTACACTTAATCATTTTTCCTGTTTTTGGAGATTTAACTTTTCCCATGTAACAACGGCCACAACTAATTTCAAATGGTTCTAATAGGGTGAACTGAGGTTGTAGATAAATCGCTTCGACATCATTACGATTTTTTAAATACATATAGAATTCTGCTTCTGTTAAACTATCAAACTCGATATTGTCAATAACTACTTTTCTTGAAGCGATTTTACCCACGTTCCACACGCTCCTGATAAATTTTCTCTAGTTCTTTCTTGCTCAATCCCCTTAAATACTCTTCGCTAAATCTTGTCCATAACAAGATAACAGTGATTAATTCTTCTTTATTCATCAGTAACCCACGTCCTGTCTATGATGATTCACCTTGTTCTTTTCGTAATAGGCTTGTTCGATTTCTTCCCAAGTAAAGCCGAGCATTTCGCCCAAACCAAAGTACAATTGAATTAAATTTCTGTAATTATGCAACGAACGATCTAATCTATCCTGAGCAAACAAATCCGTTGTAGCTCTGTATAAGTAAATAAATTGTTTTTCTACACTGTCACAAATAAATACAGCGTATTTAAAATCGTTTAATTCATACTCGAGCCCTAATTCAAGAATAAAATGGAGCCCGTCCACATACTCTTCCAGAAGTGGGTTTTTATTAACTATTGGATATGCATGAGGGTCTTGAACCTTTGTTCTCGGCTCTTGGTTCTTACTCCAAAACTTAAACCCTCGCCATTCATTCGCACATTCTCCCAGCTCCACCATTAGAGCAAGGATTAGCTTTTCAAATCTATCTTCACCTTCGTATTTGATTCGGTTTCTGAATATCTTTTGAGTTTCAAAGAGTTTACTTAGATTCATGTTTCTTTCTCCTTCCATTTGTAATAGTTGTTGTTTGGTTGCATCCTCAAAGTACATATTGCTCACCTTTAGAAGGGAAGATCTGAATCATCGATATCTATATTTCCACCACTAGCAAATGGGCCGGCAGAATGATTATTTTTATTGTTTTGTTGTTGACCATTCTTCGGTTCCAAAAACTGAACGGATTCCGCAACCACTTCTGTCACGTATCTTCTTCCGTTGTCAGTGTCATATGACCTCGTTTGGATTCTTCCTGTTAACCCAATTTGAGAACCTTTCTTTGTGAAATTTGCAGTGTTTTCGGCAGCACGACCCCAGATGACAATATTTATAAAATCAGTTTCTTGCTCTCCGTTGGCATTTTTAAAACTTCTGTTTACTGCTATCGTTCCAGTAGCTACCCCTTTACCTGACGGAGTAAAGCGAAGCTCCACATCCTTTGTTAGACGTCCAACTAATGTCACGTTATTAATCATTTATCATTACCTCCGAAACAAATGTTCTCTTGTTAAATATCATATTTGACTTATAATTTATAATGGTGTTTTATTGTCTTTTTTCCTCTTCAAGCATAAAACTCTCGTATGTTTCATCCTCTGTGTCCGGTATAAGACCTTCTTTATACAATGAATACTTATCTTTCCAAAAGTTTGAACCGAATCGCTCTGATCGCATATCCCTGATTAAATCAGCAAATTCTCTTTGTCTATGCGCTTTCTTGTGGCACTTATCGCATAATGGAGCCAAGTTTCTCCAATTGCCACTACCGAAATGACTTCTAAAGACAATGTGATGCGCTTCAATTGGAGTACGACCACACATCACGCAAAACTCTCCAAACTCATCAATCATCCGATTGTACTCTTTATCCGTAATTTTGGTTCGTACCTTTTTAGTAGGAGTAGTTCTTCTTTTCAACTGCTTACTCTTTGGATATGGACTGAACTCTATGCCCATAAAGCAACAAGCTTTCTCAAGACTCTGTTTTCTTCTTCGTACTTTTCAAGTGTTTTCCCTAAGTCTGATATCCGTTTCTTTTGATTTTCGATTGTATAACTATTGAGACAAACTTGTTTTTGCAATTCTTCTCTTTCTTCCACAACCGAATTAAGTTCATATTCCACATCATCACAAGCAGAACCTATCCCCTCCAACTCCTTTATTTTCGCTTCGAGTTTAGAAATCAGAGTATCTTTCTCCGTTCCCTCTATTTCCTTTTTTTCGAGTTTTTCTTTCAACTGTTTAATTAATAAATGTAATTCATTTTCTTTATCACTTGTTTTTATCTTTACTTCTGGTTGTGATTGCTTCCAAGTTTTTTTGTAATTGTACAGAGTAGCAAGTGAAATACTGAATTTCTCGCATATTTCTTTATCTTTAAGACCTTGAGATTTTAAGTCTAAATAATTTTTTTCAGTAATATTTGCTTTCTTCACAACCAATTCCCCTTTCTCAAAATCCAAATATTTTTGTTGAATATTTTTTAATAATCTTGAAACTTGAACTTGACTAACACCTATTTCCTGTCCAATTTCACTTTGTGTTTTACCTGACATAACACCATTAACAATAGTTTTTAATTTTTCATCATCCAGTACATTAAAAAATTCCTCCACATACACACTCGAAAAATCATCTTCGGATGGAACTAAATCTTCAATAGTCGTTTGTTTTCCTTCATCATCACCTGTAGGCTTGTTTAAAGAGACTGCATACGAATTTCGTTTGAATCCCAATACATCTTTCGCTAATTCTTCAGTTACACCAAATAAATCACAAATTTCTTCAACAGATTCATCACCATTTAATTTATTGGCTATTTCCTTTATTTTTCTTGGATATTTTGCCCCAGGATTAATATCTCTTAAAAACCTTTGAATATTACCTTGTATCATTGGAACAGCATAAGTAGAGAATTTAACTCCATAAGATTCATCGAACCTCTCAATTGCTTTCAAAAGACCAATCATACCCTCACTCACCAAGTCATCATAATCGATGTTTAACATTTTTCCTCTCTTGATGTATCTCTTTACAACGTAGTGAACAAGTCTTTCGTTTTCCTTTACTAGTTCTTCAACTGTTGGTACTTGTTCGGCTACTAACATGTCTTACTCCTTCCCAGTACCATCAAGCTCCAATATTTCAAGAACTGTTTTGATGTACTCTTTAAGTTCTCCCACACTTTCTTGATGAGTCGCAGCTTTTAACAGTTTTATTACATCTGATTTCCGATCCATTTCACATTGCAAATATTTCAGCGCATCTGACAACTCTTCTATGGTCATACTTATCCAGTTATAGTTGTAACTGGGATGAAGTGGTTCTTGGTACTTATCCATACCGAAATCGTCTTGTTTGTAGGATACTTTTTTAAGATTACGAAGCATTTTGTCACTAATATTATGGCGAAGATCATTTTCAAAATTTATATTCATTACCATATCCTCCAATCTCTTGGTTTTATTTTCCCTCTATAAATCCTATCTAAAGACTGTAAAAATACTGCGATTTCTGAACGGTTCAATTCTCGAGCCATTTCTTTAATTGGCTTACCTTCATTCCATAAATTATCGAACTTCTCTATCTCGGAAGGACACCAAAACCAATCAGTGTCCTCGATTTCTTCTAGTGATGTATAAATAATATTTCTTCGATTACGCAGGTAGTAATTCTCCATCCGTGCCTTGTTCTGCTTTTCGAAAGTTATTTCACTACTCAATTAGCTTCATCCCTTCTGAAACCCCTTCAATAAGATTTCTTATATCAATAGGCAAAGCTTTTAATTCAGTTGCTCGTTTACTTTGGATTTCCCACGCTTTTCTAAATTGCGCCCTCAAGATTTCTGGTTCTTCACTCAAACACAGTTCACGCCAAGTGAATCTCTTAACCATTTCTCGTACATCTTCAGGCAGAGACTCCATCGCTTCTTTTTGTCGATAAAATCCATACTTCCGAATAGCTTGTCCTATTAATCCCCATGCTTCCATTGCGTCTAGGGTTCTCGGTTGTGTTATTTGTGCTGCAGCTTCTCTTATGTCAGCAATAGTTGGAAAAAACCGTGATGTAGACAATACTTTAATTACTGCTTTTTCAGCTACTTCATACGAAAGGTCAGACAATGACTTTTCCCATAATATAGCTGTTGGTGTCATCTCTTTATTTTGCATATTAGGAAAATTTGCTGTTGCTATTCCTAGTAAATTAATAATCTCTTTGCGGTTCATCCTCACACGCCCAATCTTGTAAACTTTGATATGCTCTCGGTACGTGATTCTCAACAGGTTTACTTCTCTTCACTGATTCTTCCTTAGCCCTCATTGCTAACTGGTCAAATTTGTCTCTAAGCTTGGACACAGACAAGATATTCGATTTCCAAAAAGAATCATTTTGCACCCAATCCATTAAATAACTAATCTGCTTTTCTGTTCTGTTATCTCTCTCTATCATCAACCTAACATCATTAGCCCAATTCTGTAGGTTCGGTTTTTTAAAATCTGGATTGTTTGCTAAGATGTTTTCAAATAATCTTAAGGCGAGTTGATAGTGAATGCTGTCCTTGTCGTAAACTTGTTTGCGACGAGAAGGTTTATATTCTTTTGTATTATTCAATGTATTATTAATAACTGTATTATTATCTTTAACCTTTTCTTCCATAGGGGTATGGAACTTTTCTTCCGTAGGGTATGGAACAATTCGTAAATACCTATGGAAGATTTCTTTACTACCCTCTTTGAACTGAATTTCAGAAGATACATATCCTTTTTGAATTAACTGGTTAATCCATTTGGATATTGATTTCTTACTGACACCATACAATTCAGAAAAGTAATTATTTGTAGCCCAGCAAAATCCTTTTTCATTACACAATGCTGTGATTTCTCCATAAAGTAACTTAGCATTAGGAGTTAAATCTTTATCATATCGGACATTTGCAGGGATAATAGCGAAGTAATTTTTCTGCATCTTTTCACCCTCCCAATTCCGAACACACGTTCCCTGTGGTCAAAATGAAAAATAAGGTATATAATTGACCGCAGGGAATATACTAATAAAAACGAACGTTTCCTTGAGTCTGATGTTGCGAGCATCAGACTTTTTCTTTTAATTCCTTGTGTAGAACCATAACAATATAAGCGTTTTGCGTAAGCCCCAGTTCTTTCGCCTCCTTTTCTACCTTTTTACAAATATCCGAATTTAGACGCAAAGTGAACCTCTTCTTGTCATTGTTTGTCATCTTAGTGACGTCACCTCCATAAGATAATATTACCATTTTTCGTTTATGACGTCAATTGTCTTTACAAGTCATTAATTATGTTTTATAATGGTGTCAAAAAGACAATGAAAGGAGTCATAAACATGACCAAAAACGAACAAAAACGTTTTACTTTAAGAATGGATGAAGAACTTTTTGAAATTATAAAAGAACGAGCAGAAAAGAATAAGCGTTCAATTGCAAAAGAAATTGAATTTTTACTTGATAAGCATCTTAAAGAAGATAAAGAAAACGACAAATCTTAATAACGTATTACGTAATTTTAAAAATAAAGGAGAATACACTATGGCCCATATTCGAAAAGATTCATCTAAACCAACTACTACAATATCGTTGACACCTATTTTGTTAGAAAAAATTGAGGATTATCGTTTCAGTAAACGAAAAGATAACCGTTCTCAAGCAATTGCTGAATTAATCATAAAAGGATTAAAGTATGAGCAAATAATCGAGAGAAAGAAAGCCCGGATGCTATCTTAGAGTGGATAGCATCCTTTCTATTTAACTGGGTCTAACTTGTAATCCACTTGGATATAGACAACCCATTTCATTTAATAACTCATTATCATCACACGGACCAGCTACTGCCTGAACTTCTCCCTGACAGAATGGACAAGACATTTTTATTTCTTTTTCCTTTGTCTGTATTTGAGTTACCATTTCACTTTCGCATTGCATACACGCATATTTCATTAATGGTTTTTTTCTCATTTACTTCACTCCATCTATCTTTTGTTTACTTAATCAAGTTCTTGAATATTGTTAATCGCTCCGGCTAAATCTTGATTGGTTTTAGTAAGTGTTTCGACGAGATTCTCTAGACGTTCTATATCCTGCTGCTGTTGCTCAAC